>CAMDWC010000335.1 GCA_945878825.1 Haliscomenobacter hydrossis DSM 1100 | reverse complement strand
TTTCAACAATCCCTTTTCGTTAAAATAGCCGAGTCCGAAATAATATTGTGTTTTTTCATTTCCTCCAGTAGCTGAAATATTATGCTGTTCCTGCATAGCGGCGTTTTTCATGGTTACGTCATACCAGTCGGTACTTTCATATCCAGGAGTTCCATCGATATATTTTTGCATTTCTTCCTTTGTTAAAAAGGGAGCTCCTGTTCCAAATATGGCTGCGTCGTTCCGCATCTGAATCCACTCGCTGGCCGTAGCCATTCTTGGTATATCTGTAGGTTTCATAAAGCCAACAACACTGCTAAAATTAAATGACGTTTTTTCGTTACTGCCTTTTTTAGTTGTAACAATAATTACACCATTAGCCGCACCAAAACCATAAATAGCTGCTGATGCATCTTTTAAAAAAGATATACTCTCAATGTCATCCGGGTTAAGACGTTGAAATTCTGATGAGCCACCTCGAATTACACCATCAATTACGTATAATGGTGTTCCAAAGCCCCTGATATTGATCATGTTATTGAAAGTACCAGGTTCACCACCTAATTGACGTATTTGTAGGCCAGCAACTTTTCCCTGTAATTTTTGTGCAATACTGACATTCGTAGTTGTTTGAATTTCTCTATTGGATATGCTAGTAACCGAACCGGTTAAGGTTTCTTTACGTTTTGAACCATAACCAATTACTACCACTTCTTCAATGGTCTCACTATCTACAACTAATAATACGTTAATTAACAATTTATTACCAACTACTATTTCTTGAGATATGTATCCTATATAACTAAATATTAAAACAGCATTGGCATCTGGCAATTCGATTGAATACTCTCCATTAATATCTGTTGCAACTCCATTAGTTGTTCCTTTGATTAATACATTTACGCCAGGTAATGTTTCTCCTTTTTCATCGGTAACTTTTCCTTTTATGGTAATACCAATGTTAGGTTCGTCTAATTTATTCTCTATTATGGGCTCTTTCAACTTATTTTCTACCTTACCCAAATTTTCATTTTTTGTAAGGACAATCTGGTTATTTCGCATTACTTGAAAGGAAATATTGTATGGTGTCAATACCGTTTCCAAAATTTCAATTACTGTTTCATTGTTTAGCTCAATATTGATTTTTTCAGTCGTATTAAGAACCTCTTTTTTGTATGAAAAATCAATATCAATCTGTTTTTCAATTGCTTGAAGTACAGATTTTAAGCTACCATTTTTAATAGAAATTGTAGCTCGCTCATTTAATTTTTCTTGCCCATAAATGCTATTTGCATAACTTATACTTACCATAAGGGTAATTATGATAAGTTGAATTAGAGAAATTTTCATAATTCTGAAAATCATTTGTTTTAATAGAAAATTTGCCATTTTTTTTTTGTTAGTTACTGCTAAATCAATCTTTTGTTGAAAAGCAGAGATTTAAAACTATCGTAGGTTAATGAAGCCGCATCATTTTTTTTTTATTGGGTTGTGCTGTGTATTTAATTTTTCATGATTGTGTGGCTTTAAGTTTTGAAAAATTTGTTAATTACAGCCTTTTGATTCCAGGATAATTTGAGCATCTACTTTTTTATAAGTTCCGCCTATGATTCTGCAAATCAAGTCTAATTGGTGGTATATTGATTCATTTCTAAGTTTGGTAGTGATAAAGCAGTTTGATAAAAGCTCGATGTTGAAAATTATTTTAACACCATACCGTTTTTCAAGCACTTCTAAAATTTGACTAATCGCTACTTCATCAAATTCAGTTGGCAACTTTTCATTATATTTATCGATAATTGGCATGGGCACTTCCACTAAATGTTTACTCAAGTCTTCAGTTGGGCGATTATAAATTGCTTGTTGGTTTGGCAACAAGATAACTGCCTCAGTTTCTGGGTCGTTAATATTTATTTCGTTTTGGTTGTATACCGAAACTCTGCCTGTTTTTACTTTTACAATTACTCTTTTACCATTGTCAGATGCTTGAATGCTGAAACTTGTACCCAAAACTTTTGTGACAACTTCATTGGCATAGACATAAAAAGGTTTAATTGGATTTGTGGCAATTTCAAAAAACGCATTTCCACTCAATATTACCATGCGTTTATTGCTTTCGAAATGGTTTGGATAACTGAGTTTACTATCTTTTTCTAAGGTAACGGTGCTGCCATCTTCTAATTTAACTTGCAGCGGGGTTTTACCATTGTTTACCTGCTCAATTAAGGGATGTTTGTCTTCGGTTGCTACAACTAAGGCTTTATAAGAAAGAGTTCCATTCGAATGGGTACTCCAAAAAAGCCAAGTAATGCCTATCAAAAAGATTATACCGGCAGTCAACTGAAATACAGGTTGTTGCCAAAGTTTTAACTCAGTTTTTCTGGCATTTTCATTTTCACCAATACTTGTCATCAGTTTAGCCCAAACGTTTTTTTGGCTTAGTTCTTCGGTTCTTTTTTCCTCAATGGTATTGACTTCTTTTATTAATAGTCTGGCTTCATTTACTAAAGATTGTTTGTTGGGATTTGCGAGTAAAAAATTTTTCCACTCCTTTTCATCTTCATCAAAAAGTACCCATTGGACAAATGAATCGTCATTTAGAAAATCCAGTATTTCACTATAAGTATGTTTCATTTTGCTGAACGATTAATTGCCTCTTTATTATAGAGGGAATGATTTGAATAAAAAGTAACTATTAATTTGTAATTATTTTTCAAAAAAATGTCTAAAACATTTTTTTGAACTTTTAGCCAATAGAAAAGAATGATTCTTAACAATTAAAAAGGCAAAAGATTAAAACAGAAATATGGTTTTTGAGAGAAATCCTTAATATTGCGTAAGCCTTGGATAGTAGGTTTTTAATTACTTGCTTGGGTAACTGCATGATTTGAGAAGTTTCATCAAGACTCAATCCCTGATAGAAACGAAAATGAACAGCCTCACCTTGGCGATTACTTAAATTCTTCATCGCTTTATGAATTAATAAATTTCGGCGATGGACAGTTTCATTATCTATGTATTCTTGTTCGGAAGATAAAGTGGATAGAAAATCTAAAAATGTATTAATATCTTCTGTCTCTTCAAAAATATCCTTTTTATGATTTCTTATATTTTGATTGCGTACGGCAGAAAATAGGTAAAACTTTACATTTTCTATATCTCCCAAAAACTCTTTTCTTCTCCACAGTTCAATAAATACATCGTGGATTACATCTTCAACTAAATTTTTATCACTATTTAGCCGAAGTCCGTAAGCTCCTAAAATTCTAAAATATCTTTTATAAAGCAACTCAAAGGCTTCTATGTCGCCTCTTTTAAAAGCTTGCCAAAGATGAAAATCATCAAAATCTTTCATATTTACTTTTCTCTTCATCCCAAAACTATAAATATTTTCTGCTATTAAATCAAATATAGTATTATGTTTTAAAGAAATTTGATAATATATCAAAAAGTTTAGAAAATCAATATAATTAAATAATTACTGTTTAAAAGAATTAAATAACGCCATAACGTTGATTAACCAATTTTCGTTTCATTTTAGGATAAATAACCTTCAATGATAAGTGATTTTTATCATTTAAAAGATACAGCTTTTTATTTTCTCACTGTCCTAAATTAGCTTTCCTTTCTCTCTTCATTTTTACCATTTTTGTTTCTAAATATTTTAGGATAATTGAACTTGAATATAATTTTTAGTTAAAATTCGAACTTTTTATTCTTTTATGAGATAAGGTGAAATACCTTCAATTACTTTCACCAACTGGTCTGCAATCGTTTCACCAAAATAAGCACGCAGGGTGTAATCCCCCGATGCTATAAATTTGTCGTAGTGAACAAAATAAGGTGCATCACTTTTTCTTTTCTCTAGGGTAAGATCCCAACGAAATTGATTGAATCCTTTTTTACCGTT
>CAMDWC010000334.1 GCA_945878825.1 Haliscomenobacter hydrossis DSM 1100 | reverse complement strand
GACGCCATTGTGCCTGATGACGGTAACGACGGCAGAAGATTTAAAGTAGAATTTCAGTACCCTGCAGGGATTACCCCCATTTCGGTAACTCCTCTGTTAACAGATTCTATAGACTTTTCTATTGCTAAAACGTTCACTGTTAAATTTACAGAAACTGCGATTCGTAAATATACCATTAACATAATAGAACAGGCGCCGCAAGCTCCGGTCATTACGGCTTTTTCCATTACGGGTGCCGAACAGACTGTCATTGAGGAAGATGCGAGAAGAATCAGTGTCAGAGTACCTCAGGGTTCAAATCTTACCGCCATTACTCCAAAGATTACGTTGACACCTTCAACGGCTGTCATTGTAGGTGGAGAAAAAGCGTTAGATTTTACGAATCCTCAATCTATAACGGTTAAAAACGGGGGGTCTTCGAAAACGTATTCCATAAAAGTGGAGGACTATGGCTTCACCAAAATTACTAAACTTTTAGACCGTTCTCTGGCATCCTCGTTAAGGCCAGGTGCTTTTGCCACCAAATCAGAAACCTCTATTGCCTTAGATTCTAAAGGAGAATTTGCTTTTGTAGCTTATGCAGATGGTATAAAAAAATACAATTTGGCCTCTCCCACCTCTGAGCCTACAGATCTGAATGTGGCTTATGCTGATGGTAAAAAGGCAAGTTTTAAAATACTTCAAAATGTAGGGACGGTTTTACTTGGTTGTAATAATCCCTGGGGTGGAGGAGAAGTAATCGTCAGTGCCTGGCCAACAACAGGACCTTCTGACGCTCCTGTGGAGGTCGCGAGAATTCCAGTTCCTACGGGTGGAATTATTCAGAATTTCCACGTGAAACAGGAGGGTAACAATATCATCGCCTATTTTGTGGACAGAGCACCACTCCGTAAAAGTCCGAAAGAAGATCCGGTTTTATATATTGCTACCATACCCGTTGCTTCCGTTTTGGCCGGTCAGAAGGTGACGGCCTTTACGTCAAATCAAAAAATAAGTGGATTATTAGCTGCCGGTGCGGGTGATGGTCCCAATATAGAGTTGTTGCCGATACCAAATTCAAATGAGTTCTTCTATAATTCAGGTACCTCAACACCAACTATTCTGAATAATTCCCTGGCGAGTCCGGCAGCATTTTCAGGAGCTTTGGTCAATGGTTCTTCCGTGGGAATGAAGGCATTTGAACACAATAGAGGAAAATATGTTATGTGGGGCGTATTTTCCTGGTCAACCAATGCAGCTAATCCGAAAGCCAGTAAATTTGTCCTGCTTGATGTCACTAAAAAAGGTTACCGAAGCAGTATTACCGAGATAAATTCGGAATTGGCTAATTCGAAATTTACCCTTTGGAATAATGTGCAGAAAATTGATGTAGGTCTTGGTGGTATTTCAGGGGAATTAGGTGATTTTTATTGCCAGACTGCCTTCGCAACGACTGCTGCGGGAAAACTTAGATTAGCTTGTATGTCCGCACAAAACGGATTTGTTGTATATGAAGTTGATTAACTTTTTATTTTTTAAATGAGTGAATTAATAGGGTCTTTATCAGTTAGTCGATAAAGACCCATTTTCAAAGTAGTGTAAAAAACAAAATAACGTGAAAGTTTTTCAAATTTTAATTGGATTGGTCTGGTGTTTTTCTACAATGTCTTCGGGGTGTAAAATTGCCGAGTTGCCTACCGACAATGTAGAAAATTTTGAAATCGATAGTATTAAGGTTTTCAGTCCAAATAATGAACCACTTTATGTCAATTATAATATAAATGGAGGTAGAATAGATGCGCTCGTTGAAAATGACGGTATAACGGGTAAATTTTTTAATGTTAAGTTCGTTTTTCCTAAAGGTATTACTCCATTGAGTATTACGCCCGATATGTCAAAACCCATAGATTTTAAATTCCCTGTCATCGTCGATATTCAATTTACTAAGATCATAAAAAAAACATATACATGTACGCTGAATGAGGAACCAATCAATCCAGCTAACTTCATCATTGAACGTGTCGATGTACTTAATGATGATAACTCGGCGGCAAACATAAAACTCTCACAGGCGGGAAATGATTATATTGGACTTAGCTACAATCAATCTGCTGGAAAGAGATATAAACTTAAACTTACTTTTCCCTCAAAAATTACGCCGCTTTCTATTACTCCCGATCCCAATGCCATCACCGACTTAAGTAAAGAGGTCATTTATACGGTGAAGTATGACGATCAGGTATCAAAAACGTACTCGGTTAAAATAGGGAATTATAATACCAATGCGTTTACGCGAAAAATAGTGAGAGGTGTTTGGGTTAGTGATGTTGGTAGTGATGTTTTTGCCACAAAAGCAAATATTGTAGAATGTGTTAATATATGTAAAGAAATTGGCATTAATACCATTTTTGTGGTTACTTACAATGACGCAAAAACGAAGTACAAAAGCCAGGTGATGAAAGATTATATGGGGGTGGAAATCGATCCGAAATATGCAGGACGAGATCCGTTGGCTGAAATGATTGAAGCAGCAAAACCATACGGAATTAAGGTGGTCGCTTGGTTTGAATATGGATTTGCCTCCGTGTATGGCGATAATTCCGGAGGTGCCTTAGTGGCTAGATATCCGTCATGGGCCTCAAGAGATGCAGCAGGAAATATCACAGAGAAGAATAAATTTTATTGGTTGGACGCATTCAATCCTGAGGTACAACATTTTGTCAAAAAACTTATGGTGGAAGTGGTGGAAAAATATCCCGATCTTTCTGGGGTTCAAGGCGATGACAGGCTACCCGCTTTGGCATCGAACGGGGGGTATAATGCTTCTGTCACAGCAAGGTATAAAACAGAAACAGGACGAACAGCTCCCTCTAACTATCTGGACTCGCATTGGCTTCAATGGCGTGCAGACAAATTGTCCGATTTTGGGGAATATATCTTTAAGCACATAAAATCGTTGAAAGGGGAACAGATGGTCTCCTGGTCACCTTCGCCTTTTAGCTGGTCATTACAAAATTATCTGCAAGATTGGCCAGAATGGTTGAGAAGAGGTATAGTGGATCATATTCATCCTCAACTATATAGATATAATTTTAATGATTATAAAGCTTCTTTTGATCAGGCTATGAACAATTTGTCGCCGTTCAATGCTAAAGAACTTATTTTTAGCCCCGGAATATTAGTTGGTATCGGGAGTGGAGATAGTGTCACCCCTGAAATATTAGACCAGAAATTAGCCTATAACAGACAAAGGGGGATTGAAGGGGAAACGTACTTTTATTATGAACGAATAAGGAAAAATAAGGGATTTCAAGAGGTAATTAAAAAGTATAATAAATAAGAAAGCAAATTTAATCGGTCCAGGTATGGTATTTATTTAAGTGAAGATTAGATAAATCATACCTGGACCGTTTTTTTACCTTCGTTTTTCATCAATATAGCTATTTCATAAAGAAAGTTTATCAGGTATTCACATTTCTGGTTTTGTTAATTTTATAATCCAACGTCAGAGAAAAATCCCAAAATGTATTTTGTCCCCAATATTTAGTTTTTCAAGTTCGGAACTTGGAAAAGGAAATTGGTAGGTTTTGTCATCATATAAAAGGGTTACCTGGCTCATTTCAGATGCACTCATTTCCTTGGAAATAAGAATACCCTGCACTGACAAATTCTTTTTTTCAATGTAATGGTAGTCCAAAAGTTTTTCATTTTCAAATTGTAAAAACCGTTGGGCATAAGGTTTAATTTCTGAAATTTGATGGCTAACCACGAAGGTGGTCATCGAATTTTGTTGGTGTATTTCATAAATAAATGATTGAACTGTCTTTTTTAGCGATTCATCTAAGGCAGAAAAGGGTTCGTCCAACAGTAAAAGAGCCGGTTTTGAAATGAGCGCTCTGGCAATAGCGACCCGTTGTTGTTGTCC
>CAMDWC010000333.1 GCA_945878825.1 Haliscomenobacter hydrossis DSM 1100 | reverse complement strand
GTCTTCATTTCCCGTTTACGTAAATATTTAGCTGAAGACCAAAATATTAAACTTTTAAATGTTCATAATACTGGTTTTATTTTGAACGTCGAAACTGAAATGATTTAATAATCCAGCAAATTCTTTTGGTGAAAATACCGTATGATTCGATACATTAACAATCCAGCAGGCCCAAAAATAAAGGTAAATAGAAAACAGGGCACTAAAAACAACTGTTTTATATTTGCCTTCTGGCCGTTGTCCAATATATAAAGTCCTACCATTAGATCAAAAGCTAAGTAGTGAATCCACCCAAGTAAAACTGCTTGCTCGCTTTGAAATAAGGTCATCAATCCTTGTAAAGTGCTGAATTCTTTGAAATCGTCCATCTTGAAAGTGGAAAATACCATCCAGGCGTAAACCACCGATAATAGGAAAATGCTAAAGCCAAAGACGATTCTTCTGGTATATTTCATATTTGGTAGAAATATAATAAATAACCAGGTGAGTATGGCAAGTAAATTGACCGATTGGAAGGCTTGAGTGTAATTCATTTTTCAGAGGTTTTTTTGTTTAAATAAGTTTGATAATATTCAAATATCTGGTTGTCGCCCATTCCAAGGTCTGGGAAAAAATTGGAAAATGCCTTGAATAGTTCCTGAAAATTATCAATGCCGCCCTGGATTAATTCTTCTACTTTTTGCTGGGCTATTCCTTTTCCTTCTTTAGGAAATAAGGCAATCCACCTATCTATTGATGCTCTAATCATCGGAAATTCTTCCGTGTTTAAGACATTTAAGTTACTTAATCCTTCAATGTCCGCATTTTTGCACAGATTCCATAAGGTTATGGCCATTTTGATTTCTTCTTCTTTCAAATATATAGGTTCATACTGAGCGTTCGCTAAAAAAGTGACGGGATAATGCCCAAATGTTTCTTCGGAAGGGTAAACTGGTGGATAAATGATACCAATTTTTGATGCTATTTTTTTTTGACTTATAAAATCAAGCAAAAACCAAATATTTATTTGACAAAACAAATCGGTGCCAAACCAAAATAGAATGGTGTCCTCCTTTTTTGCCTCTGTAATCTTATCGAGAGGTACAACTGTTTTTTTCTTATAATCGTTCAAGGAAACTTTCCAAAAATCAGCACGTATTTTCCAAAACTCCTCTAAGAATAGATTGCCTCCCAGAGGTCCATTTAGCAGTGCTTCATTCATGACGATTTTTTCTCCCTTTATTTGCGGGGGAAATTTTTCAAACAAGCACATCCCATTTAGGATATGGTATTCCATGTTATCTTTTTATAGTTTTTTCATAGAGGTCAATCCAAGCGGAAGGGCTCATTTTTTGAATCAGTTCTCCTAGGAGTTCATAAGGTATTTGCTGTTTAAATCGTACGCAGCTTTTGCCCATATCTAATTTGGTCGTTGCATGTTTTGGATATTCTGCCTGAAACCACAGATGTAATGACGGGTCAGCATATAGGCCAAAATGATAAAAACCAATAAAATTTTTCTGAATACCAATATTTAAAAAGGGCAACGGTAAATGAGGTGTACTATGATATCCTGCCGGGTACATTGATTTTGGAACTACGTAACCAATCATGTCATAAATGATGCATTCCTCAAATCCTTCAGGTAAATGTTGAAGAATGGTTTCCCTTAATTTGATAAAGGAGTCACTTTTTTCAATAGGTATTAATGATATATATTCATCCGGATTATTTGAAATAATTTTCACTTTCCTGAGATTTTTTTACCGTGAACCGCAAGCCTTAATTTTTGTTTAAAGATAAAAATATTAAAATGAAAAAATCATTGCTCCTGCTTTTCGGCATCTTTTTAATTACTTTTAATAGTTGTGCCCAAAATGTAGGTAAAAAAAACAAACAAAGAGAAAAATCTCCAACAGGAGTAATGAGAATCAGTGATTATATTAAAGGTAAAAATCTGGATAACTTAAGCGTAGCGACGTTTGCCGGAGGTTGCTTTTGGTGCACTGAAGCTTCATTCGACAGACTTAATGGCGTGGTAGCTGTGATAAGTGGATACACGGGCGGTTCACTTGATTATCCAACCTATGAGGAAGTTTGTGCGGAAAATACTGGTCATGCTGAAGCAGTAAATATTTATTTCGACCCCGCCATTATTTCTTTTGAAAACTTATTAAAAGTTTTTTTTGTGGCTCATGATCCGACTACACTAAACAGGCAAGGTCCCGATAGAGGTGAAAGTTATCGCTCTGCTATATTTTATCACGGATTAACCCAAAAAGAGGCTGCAGACAAATATGTAAATGAACTTACAGCAACTAAAAGTTTCTTCTCACCTATTGTAACTCAAGTGACAGAGGCTAAAGAATTTTGGTCGGCTGAGGAATATCACCAAAATTATTATCCCCAAAATCCTTATCAACCTTATATTCTAAGTGTGTCTAAACCAAAAGTAGAAAAGGTTGAAAAAACCTTTTCCACCTGGCTCAAAGATAAAAGGAGCAATTAATATGTATCGCCTAATGCAAATACAACAGGGCGTTTCATCCATCCTCCCCTGGTAAAATCAGGGAATGGCTGGGGTGCGCTACCCGCAGCAATAGATTGTTCCGATAATGGCGTGATGGCCATCCATACTGCCGCATCGTACACATCAATTGGGGCTGGTTCGTTGACTTTGGCTGCTTCTACAAAAGCGTGAAGTAGGAAAAAATCCATTCCTCCGTGCCCGGCACCCGTAGCTTGTGTCTCATATTTTTTCCAAAGGGGATGGTCATATTTGGTTAAATATGCTTCTGCTGCATCCCATTGGTGTGGCTTTGGACTAACACCCTCTATATAAAGGGATTTATTAACATCCATCCATATTCCTTTGGTTCCTTGAACCCTGAATCCTAATGAATAGGGTCTGGGTAGATTCGTATCGTGGTAAAGTGTGACCGTTTCGCCATTTGCCGTTTTGATAAGGGTAGTAACTACATCGCCTAAGGCAAATTCAACTTTTGCGTTTGGATGATTTTCTCCTCCTTTAGGATGATTTACAACATAATCATGTAATCCCATCGCCTTAGACGATATGGAAGTAAGATAAAGGAAGCGATTTCCCCTGTTTATATTAAGATAATTAGCCACAGGGCCAACGCCATGCGTCGGATAAAGATCTCCGTTTCGGCTAACTGAATGTTGAGTCCTCCATTTGGCCTCACTGTAGGCATTTTCGCCAAATTCTACGCCGTTATGTGGCGCTGTCGCGGCATTAAATTTTACATTTCTTAGGTCATGCTGATATCCACCTTCCAGATGGATTAAATCGCCGAACATGCCCTGACGAACCATATTTAAAACGGCCATCACGTCACGTCGGTAGCAAACATTTTCAAGGAAAAATAAGTGGCTTCCCGTTTCCTCGTGGACATGAACCATTTCCCAACATTCTTCTACGGAAAAGGCTCCGCATACCTCAACGCCCGTATATTTTCCTGCTTTCATGGATGCTATGGCCATTTTTGAATGCCATTCCCAGGGCGTTGCAATAATTACAGCATCCAGGGGAGCCTTCTTTAACATATTCAAATAATCATTTTCCCCTTTATCATACACCTCAACCGGTTTTCCTCCTTTCTTCTCTATCAATGATTTAGTCCGTTTTATCATATCAGGATCAATATCGGCAATAGCCGTTACCACGCAATCCTTTCTATCTAAGGCAAGGCTCAAATGTCCCTGACCTCGCAAACCCACGCCTATAAATCCAATACGCAGGGGATTTGCTTCGCTCTTAAGGCTATTTCTTAATGTTGATTCCGCCGTAGCATCACCTGGGGTAGAACCTTTTAAAACACCACCTAAAGTTAATGCTGCTCCTGTGGCAGCAGCCCCACGCAAAAATGCGCGGCGATTCCATTTTTCGCTCATTTGTTTGTTGATTTATC
>CAMDWC010000332.1 GCA_945878825.1 Haliscomenobacter hydrossis DSM 1100 | reverse complement strand
TAAAGACGGAGTAAAAAATATAGGAAATAGAATGAAGAAATTTTTTCTTTACGTTATCGGGTTTATTATCTTCGGTTTTATCAGCTATCTGGTAATCTGTAATTTTACTTATAGCAATGGAACCCGTTCCGGCTATTTAGTGAAAATTACTAAAAAAGGATACATTTTTAAAACTTACGAAGGAACCTTGGGAATTGCTGGTATGGCTCAAACTAAACAAGGTTTTATGTCCACCAATTGGGATTTTTCTGTAAGAAATAAAAAGGTTTATCATGCCCTGGACTCACTTCAAGGGGTTCCCGTTAAACTTTATTACAAGGAAAAACTTAAAGCTATGCCCTGGCAGGGGGATACCCCATATTTTGTTTATGCTGCGGAAAGGGTTAAACAATAGACCTAAAAGTAACTTTTAGGTATAAAATACAGGCCATTCCAAAGGCCGAAAATGGTGATTTTTTTGTTTTCGCTAAATGCGACGAGATCCCATTTTTCATCGTAATCAGGTACTGTCTCAATAGCAGTACTTGATTTATCTATTAGAATCAATGACTTTTCATTTATAACCGTTAGCTCGCTAATAAATCCTGGAAATTCCTCCAAAAGGAAATGACGCTTGAAAGCCATTCTATAGGATTCAAAAAAAGAATGCCAGTCTTTATAATCGGTTGGAAAAGAAGCGATTTTACCTGATTCTATTTCATTTATTTGTAAAATAGCTCTTTGAGGAAATCCAGATGGATAATAATGTACATTACCTTTTACCCGGGTGTGCAATTCGTATTCATCTTCCCATTTTTCTCCCCGCCAGCTGTAAGAAATTACCTGTGCATATCGGCCTGTTGAACGTCCAAACAACCAAATAAAACGGGCATTCAGGTCATTGCTAATCTGTTTGTAATCCAAAGAGCAAACAAACCATTCATCGGTTACGGGTGGTTCATTAAAAACTACTTCTTTTTTAATGGTAGCCCCACCATATATTAATAGATCTTGTTGATTTTCACTGGTAAAATCGTCCCATTTTTGAAAGGCTTCGCAAAAAAGAATGATTTCGCCGAGTTGCTTGATGGCGATTTGCATCCAGTTTTCATCATTTCGTTGATGAAAAAGGGGAAGTAATCGAGAGGCAATACCATTTAACTTAAAGTCGGTAAGTCGGGAAACGATGGATTCCCAGAAGGAGTAGGGTTGTTCTCTTAATCGTGCCAGGCCTATTTTCAAACAATCTTCAAGCCAAAGGGTCAATATTAAACACCCCTGAAGCATTTCTGCCTGCCTTTTTAGTTGATTTTGTTCTCTTAATCGTTGGTTTTCAGTTTCTTTTTCCAGTATTTCTGCTTCACTTAATGGTTTCTTTGAAACATAAGTTATCACCCATGAGGGGATTTCTTCAAAAGTGGGAAATGCCGTTGAATTTTTACAGTAGTAAAATGCCAGAGCTAAAGTATATTTATCTGGTTTCGAAAGTATCGGAGAATTAGAAGCAGAGATTAAGGCATCTAATTGCCAGCAAACCTGGTAAAAAGAAGCTCCCGAGGTTTTTATTTTTCCCCAAATATAGCCCTCTGCTACACCGATATCTTTAAGGTATCGCTGAGATGCCAGACGATAACAACGTTCCAGGGTAGCGGGATCGGGAGATAATTTTTCAATATCCTCCCAAAGAGGTAATAGAGACATGTGTTATGTAGAAAAAATCAATCGTCATCTTCTTCATTCAGAAAACCCAACTCAATCATTGCTTTTTCAGAAGCGGCTTGTTCCGCACTTTTTTTATTGAAATCGTCAGCGGTAGCAATGCGTTGATTATTTACAAAAACACCTACTTTGAAGCGATCGCGTTTTTCAAATTTATATCTCGAGATAAGTTTATAGGAAATTGTTTTTCCATGTTTCTGGCACCACTCCAGGAGCTGACTCTTATAATTATCATCATAATTTTCCAGTTCATGAATATCAAGATAGCGGCGCAAAATATTTTCTACGATATACTTTTGGGTAAATGCGTAGCCGGCATCGAGGTAAATAGCACCGACCAGCGCCTCTACTGCATTTCCGAGCATAGACCTGCTTAGTCTGGTATTATTGAATTCCTGTAACACGCCATCGAGCTCCATCTTATCGCCGATCCGGTTTAAGGTTTTCCTTTTGACGATTTTAGAGCGCATTTTAGTTAGAAAGCCTTCATTGCTGTCAGGATACTTTTTAAATAGGTATTCTGCCACAATGGTACCCAAAACGGCATCTCCAAGATACTCTAACCTCTCATTATTTTGAGAGAGGACAGACTTTTCATTTTGGGAAGATTTATGAGAAAAGGCAAGCTTATATATATTTATGTTACTTGGGACAAAGCCAAGAACATCGAACATGCGTCGAGCAAAATATTTATCTTTAGACAGATAAAAGTTAAATAATTTGAATAGTAATCGCAATAGACTATTAGTTATACAAATTTTTTAAAGATAACACAAGCGTTATGACCTCCAAACCCAAAAGTATTACACAATGCTGCTTTCACTCCCCTAGATTGCGCTTCATTGAAAGTAAAATTAAGCTTTGCATCTAATGCAGGGTCATCTGTAAAATGATTGATAGTGGGAGGTACAAATTTATGGATAATAGAAAGAATGGAGGCAACGGATTCAACAGCACCAGCGGCTCCCAGAAGGTGACCGGTCATAGATTTGGTTGAACTAATATTCATTTTATAAGCATGGTCTCCAAAAACATTCTGAATGGCTTTAGTTTCAGCAATATCACCTAATGGAGTGGAAGTACCATGGACATTTACATAATCAATATCTGTTTTATCAAGACCTGCATCTTTCAGTGCGATTTTCATAACATTGGTGGCACCTAAACCTTCCGGATGAGGTGCAGTGAGATGGTAAGCGTCAGCGGTAGCGCCCCCACCAGCAATTTCTGCAAGAATGGTTGCGCCTCTTTTTTGAGCATGTTCCAAAGACTCTAAAATAATACAAGCACCACCTTCGCCAAGAACGAACCCATCACGATCTTTATCGAACGGACGGGAAGCGGTTAAATAGTCATCATTTCTGGTTGATAGCGCCTTCATAGCACTAAATCCGCCTATGCCTGCAACGGTTACGGTGGCTTCAGAACCCCCTGTAACAACAATATCATTTCTACCCAACCGGATAGCATCCATAGCATTGATGATGGCGTGAGTAGCTGACGCGCAGGCAGAGACTGTGGCATAATTTATACCACGAAGACCATATCTCATGGAGATATGCCCGGCGGCAATATCAGAAATCATTTTAGGAATCATAAAAGGATTGAACCTGGGCGTTCCATCGCCCTTCATAAAATCCTTTATTTCTTCCTCTAAACTACTAAGTCCTCCAATACCCGAACCCCAAATGACACCTATTCTATCGTAATCTAATGAGGCATCGCCTCCAAAATCAAGGCCGGAATTTTTTACGGCTTCAGCGGCACAACAAATAGCAATTTGAGCAAAACGATCTAACCTTCTGACTTCTTTACGGTCAATATGCATTTCAGGGTTGAAGTCTTTTACTTCACAAGCAAAGCGCGTTTTAAAAAGAGTAGAATCGAATAGAGAGATAAGGTTTGCACCACTGACTCCATTTTGAAGGCTTGTATTGAAGGCATCTACATCATTACCAATAGGCGTAATGGCACCAATACCCGTTACAACAACTCTTTTCATTTGATCCATTTCATCTTTTTGAAAACCACAAGCCTGACATTTAACAGACTTGTGGTTTGCACACTAGTTACACAAGATTTACTTTGCAGCTAACTGATCTTCTAGATATTTAACGGCGTCGCCAACAGTTTGAATCTTTTCCGCTTGCTCATCTGGAATAGAGACTTCGAATTCTTTTTCAAAAGCCATTATTAGCTCAACCGTATCCAAAGA
>CAMDWC010000331.1 GCA_945878825.1 Haliscomenobacter hydrossis DSM 1100 | reverse complement strand
AAATCCTGTGAATGATACGCATCTCTGGCAGCAAATGAAACAGGGAAACGAATTGGCTTTAGGTAAGTTGATTAAGAAATATTTTAATTTATTGCAGAATTATGGTTTCAAGTTTGTGAAAAATGAGGCGTTTGTTAAGGATTGTGTGCAAGATCATTTTATTTAAATCTGAACATATCGCGATACCATTTTTACGCCCAATAGCAAAAGTGCCTATATGTTAGGTTATGCGCGTCGTTGGATACTGTGTTAAAAAGTACTGAAACGAATAGAGGATCATTGGTCTATATCTCGTTTTATTTTGTCTTTTTCAATTTGTGCTATTTCCTGTTATAGCAATTTCTTCTGCGGTCAAATTTTAAAGTTTGTAAATCAATGTTTTTATGATAATTTCTTTGGTTCCTTACCAGGAGCTAAAAAGTTTTCACCTGTTACTAAGTTTTTTTCATTTTGTTTTTCTAATTGAAGCCTTACATCTTTAGCAATCTTTCCTCCTTTTTTGCATGCTTTTGTATTTTCCTGCAATCCAGTTGCTTCATCTGTTTCTGCAATTTGCTGGGTAGAAAGTCCAGCTAAATCTATAAAAATGAGTTCGGATTCACTCATGTGATCTCGGAGGTTTTGAGATTTTAACCCCTTTATTTTCATGTGTTTTGTAACACATAATCCTGTCCACTCTTGATGGATAATATTGGTAAGCAATGCAAATTCATCTTCTTTTCAACGCCGCTTTCTTTCCAGTAATCAGTGAGTTTATTTCTAGTCTCCTGTCCTGTCATTCGCTGTTGAATCCATTTTTCAGAACGCCCCAGCTTTTGCCAGTTTTCTCTTGCTCTGTCCAGGCCTTGGATTGGGGAGGCTATTTCCTGTATACATTCGTAACCCACTTTTGCCAGCGATTTTTTAAATGGTTCCGCTCTGGGTGATGGGATAGATTGGATTAGGCGCAGTAAATTTGGTGTATTCAAGTAATCAGTTGGATATTTTTTACCATCAATAGCTTGAAATTGCAGTTGTACGAATTTTTCGTACAACTGACTTCCTATCTAGATTACCTTTTTTTTAAATAACTCCAATATCGTTTTGGAATGTTACTATCTGTTAAAAATCAATTACATCTATTACAGAAAAATTCCAGGTTTCCTATTCAGCATTCCATTGTCTCCTTACTTTTTTACCTTT
This sequence comes from Haliscomenobacter hydrossis DSM 1100, assembly GCA_945878825.1. Taxonomy (GTDB): domain Bacteria; phylum Bacteroidota; class Bacteroidia; order Chitinophagales; family Saprospiraceae; genus BJGN01. The sequence goes on along the minus strand of CAMDWC010000331.1, from coordinate 2,738 downwards.
TTACCATGGAAGCTTTCTAATTAGGCTTATGTAACTTCTTAATAAAATGGCAATGAAAACATTGGAAAAAGTGTTTATCTTTATTTCTTATCTTAATATATGGGTGCAAATGCTGGTAAACTAGAACCTGGGAAGGAACAGACTACACCTAAAAGTTTGATACATCAGCATGCCATTTCGGAGCCTGCCATTCAGGAAACTTACCAGGATAATCCTCGCACAAAGCAACTAAAAAAAATAAAAGAGATGGCGGATGCCAGTCCGCAAACGGAGAAATTACGGTCTATTCAGGCCATGGCTTCCCAACAGGCTGCGCAAAGGAAAAAGCAGATTCCAATAAATAATGGGGAACATTTAGAAAATAAAGCCGTTTCCAAACAGGTAGCTTCTCAACTAATTTCGCCTCAAATAGCTGTTCAAAAAGCTGAAAATGAAAATAGTCCCGATATTCAGGAGGAAACGCAAGAGAAGGAAAAGGAAACAGATGAAAAACCTGTTCTGTCTGTGGCTAATGATGCTGTCTCCTCTGAAATAGCTGCCGCCAATACAAAGCCAGATGAAAGCAAAGATAAACCTTCCGAAGAAAGTGGGGAAGAGATTACTAATAGCTACAATAAAAGTGGATTTATTGCCGAGAAAGCGTCCCTTAGGAAAACGGAGGTGGTAAATACCAGCATTGAATCGAATAAAAAAGATAAAAAGAATGCGTCCAAAATAATTAAATCCGGCACACTTCCAAAGGATAAAGGTTGGTTTGGCCTCGGACTTTTGGGGGTTAAAACGGAAAAGTTTGAATTACCAGACAATTTCGATCCTAAAAAACTGAAATATTTAATTCCCGTAAAGATCGACCAGGCAAATGAAGATAAAGAGATTGGCTGGACACCCGTTCAAATAAATTATGACTTTAATGACACATCGAAACAAAAATTAAGTGTTTATAAAGATAAGGAAGGGTATGTTGATTCCAAAAAATTAATCAAAAGTGAGCTGGATCTGAATGAAAAGGGAACGGCACTGACTGGAAAAGATAATGCGTTGGGTGCTGCTATGAATGGCTCTCTATTAGGGAAAGTAGCTGGTTTTGCCGTCAATAATTCCAAATCAGTCAGGGGAATGGCCAATGATGCCGTGGATGGTGCCTTTGATTTATTTAATAAAGGGGCCGATTTTATTCAGAAAAATGCTCTGGATAAAGTTGAAATTTTAAAAGGTTTGTCTTTCGGCCTGGATAAAGAGGCTTCTAAAATAACCACTCAGGGCAGTTTTATTACAGGAAAAGTAGCTAAAGATAAATGGATCTTCAGCTCTACTTTTAAAGTTAATACTCAAGGGGATTATTCTGCCGAGTACATGGGCTCTGTTATTGAAAATCCACCCGAATTAAATCTGGAAAGTGGAAATGTCGGATTTAAACTGAATTTTGGATCAATGGTCAAACATCAGGCAAATGCTGCTGATCCGTCTATAATTAGTAAAGGGGGAAATGCCTCTTTTCAAATTATGGGTCAGGAAGTATTTGCAAAATGGAACCAATTGGATTTTAACTTAAATGAAAAAAAGGTAAAAACTGCTGATTTCTCTGAGGTTGGTCTGAATTTAAATCTTTCTGTTGGAGAAACTATTAAGGTAGAAAATTTAAACGCTGCAGTTAAAGACCTTAAGCTTTCCAATAACATCCTTACCCATGGGGATATTACTCTCAGTATTGCTTCAATCAATCTCTTTGGGGTAGCCACTTTTAGTGATATTAATGGAAGTATTGGACAAAAAACAGGCTTTTCCGGGGAAGGTAATTTTGATGTAACGAAAGAGGGTCTTGCAGGGGCAAAAGGTAAAGTTTCTGTAAAAAAGGGACCTGATGATAAAGTCGCTAAATATAAACTTCAGGATGGCGAATTTAATGCGATCATCATGGGGCAGGAGGTTTCCTTTAAAGGAGTGAATTATGATTCCGCTAATCCAAATGAGATTTCAGCCGATTCAAGTAGTTTAAAACTGGATTTTTCATTAGGTGATATCCTTAAAGTGGAAGAGTTTGACGCAACAGTGTCCAATGCCAAGCTAGCTAAAGATAAAGGATTTACTTATGAAAATATTTCTGTGAATATTGCTTCCATCAGTGTATTTGATGACGTTGCAAAATTTAGTAATATTTCTGGAAATATCAGTCCCAAGGAAGGATTTGATGCAAAAGGTGATTTTTTAGTTACTGCTGCTGACTTGGGTAATGCTTCGGGAAAAGTGTCTGTAAAAAAGGGGCCTGAAGACTTGACCACCCATTATAATCTTGAGAATGGCGCGTTTAATGCGACTATTTTGGGTCAGGAAGTCTCCATTACCGGCGTTACTTATGATTCTGCGAATCCGCAGGTTATTTCGGCCGCTTCCAGTAATCTGAAGTTGGACTTCTCTGCTGGAAATGTGCTGAAAGTAGAAGCTTTTGATGCTACCTTAACCGACGCAACATTAACAAAAGGAGGTTTTTCATACAATGATATTACCGTAAATATTGCTTCCGTCAATGTGATGGATATTGCAGTGTTTTCAGATATAAATGGCAATGTGAATGCTGCCGGGGGCTTTAATGCAGTGGGTGCTTTTGCCGTAACGTTACCAGGATTGGGTAGTGGACAAGGTAAAGTCGCAGTGAAAAAGGGAGCAAAAGATGATAAAACCCAATATACGCTCGAGGATGGTGCCTTTAATGCGGAAATGGTCGGTCAATCAGCTAGTGT
>CAMDWC010000330.1 GCA_945878825.1 Haliscomenobacter hydrossis DSM 1100 | reverse complement strand
TTATCTTCTAATCCCCAGGCTCTTTCCCCAATAATGCCAGTATCGGAATTTACGTAACCCCGAAACTTGAGCAAAGTGCGTAATAAATCTGTTAAGATTCCTTTTGAAAAGGCCATCCCAACATTGTTTGGCAGGTATGGCTGACCTACCGGAATGCCATAATAAGCCATAATAGACGATGCACCTGCTTCAATAGCCGCTTTAAATGGCGCCAGATGATAATCAAATTTACCCGCAGGATACACCTGGTTTTTTCCAAAAGTATAATGAGGATCACCACCGCCTTCCTGTGGACCGCCCCCAGGAAAATGTTTAATAGTCAAGGCAATGCTTTTTGAATTCAACTTTTCTCCCTGAAGATTTTTAATGAGCACTTTAATAATTTCAGCCGCTAGATCACTATCTTCGGTAAAGGTTTCATGTATACGATACCATCTCGGTTCTGTGGACAAATCAGCCATGGATCCATACATTCCGCGTAAGCCAATGGCTCGCCACTCTTACGCCATGATTTTAGCAAAGTCTGCAATGAGCGCCATGTCTCGGGTTGCAGCCAGTCCACTCTCTTTTGGCCAGGAAGAAAAGGATCCAGACTCAACATTTATGCCAGCGCGCGCGTCAAATTCAACATGGTTTCGGGAATTAGATTTAAATAAAGCGGGGATACCCAGGCGGGTGCGTTCGGAAAGTTCTTGCACAGCATTCATAAATTGTGCTGCCTCAAACGGGCTGATTTGCGCTCCAGCAAAACCATTTCCTGTTCCAGTACTTACTGGATTACTTTTAATGGTGTTTCTGAAAACGAATCGGGTCATTTTCTGCTTTTCAATCAAGTCCACAGCAGCATCAGTCATTTTTCCTTTTTCACCTGCATTTAGCGTGTTAATAAGTAGCATGCACACTTTTTCTTCCAAGGTCATTTGACTTACCAGATTTGCTACACGCAAGTCCAACGGTTTACGCCAGTCTTCATAGACATCCAGTATATTATTTTTGTTAAGATCTTTAAAATGAAACTGCTTATCATGGAGAATATTTACTGCCCTTTGTTCAATGACAGGTTGGTATATTATATTTTTCTGGGCAATGATTTTTCCAGCCAATAAGAGCATCAAAATGATACAGGTGAATATATTTTTTAGCATTGAAATAGGGTTTAATATCCAAATAAATAAGTACAAAAAGTATAAATTACCAACCATTAAAGTAGTATCACTTCGAATTTAATATATAAATTGAATCAAATAATAATACCTGAATATCTTTTTGACCAAAAAAAAGATTAATGATGTATTTAAGGCAACATTGATTAACCCGCCCTACTGTTCAAGCCCATGGTCATGTAAATGGTCAAAGAATTATCTATTATTTCAACCATTCACTGAAATTATTTATGTTTATCAACTCAAAAGAAGCATCTGGATAGACACTTTTCCATTGGGTTGGTATTTTAACTTTCTCTTCTTTCCATTTAAATTCATAGCCAAACAAGGAACCATCCCTTTCTTCGACCCAGTCAATTTCTTGTTGTTCATAGGTTCTCCAAAAATAATTGTTAGATGAAATCCTTTTATATTCCTGATATTTTAATCTTTCGCTAATCATATAGTTTTCCCATAATGCACCAATATCATTTCGTGCATGCAGGGGATTAAAATTGGCAATTACAGCGTTCCTGATGCCATTATCCAGGAAATACCATCTTGAATTTTTAGTAATTTCTTTTCTTAAATTTCGACTAAATCCTTCAACTTTATGAAGAACGAATACTTTACTTAATAAGTCCAGGTATTTTTCTACCGTATTTTTACTTATGCCTAATTGGATACCTAATTCTTGAAGGGATACTTCTCCACCAATTTGAAAGGCAATTAACCGTAAAAGATTAAATATTTTCTGGGAATTCTTAATATGCTCATATACCAATATGTCTTTAAGCAAATAAGAACTAATCATTTCGTTTAAATAATCTACTTTATCCTGGCGATCAGGCAGATGCAATAATTCAGGATAATTACCGAAAATCAGTCTTTCCCGAACCTTGTCCATTTTATTAATATTATTTTCAATCTGGGTATATTCATTTTCAGATAGCGTATATAATGTAAAAGTGTATTTTCTTCCTGTTAAAGGTTCTCCGGCGTTTTTATGTATGTCAAATGAAGATGAACCAGATATAATAATTCTAAGTCCTTCTATTTCATCAATCATAAGTTTGAGTTTCAGACCTATTTCAGGAATTTTTTGTGCTTCGTCAATGTAGAGTAGTTTACAGGTACCTAAAATCTGTTTATAATTTTCTATACTTCTTATGGAAAGTTTATCATGAACATTTATATCATCTCCATTTAGCCTAAGTATTGGCTCATTCACTTTGGCAAGTATTTCATTTACAAGCATCGTTTTTCCAACGCGTCGAGCGCCATATAGGATCACCACCTTGTTAGGTTGCAACTTTTTTAATATCAAATTTGATAACTCTCTGACTAAATAAATCATAATATCGTCATTTTAATGACGCAATTTAAATAAAATACGTCATATTATATAATTTGTGGTCAGTTCACTGAAAATTAATGAATTATTGCACGATATTAAATTGATTTTAAATGGGTAAATGTCTAATCCTTGAGCTATAAATTACTGACTATAGCTGAAAAATATATTTCTAACACTAAGGACTAAACTTCCCACTTCCAATGCTTCTGTATCAAACAAAAGTCGAACGTTTATTTTTTTTACAGACTTCATATTCTGCGTTTTTTATCGCTGAATAATCGCTCAATCTCTTTCATGTTTTCAATGGGTTTTAGTATCTTATCAAAGTCGTCAAGCCTTCCCAGCACATCGATAAGCAGGAATAGAGACTGGATGGAAATCTGCCCACTTGTTTCAAAACGTTTTAAGCTACCTAGAGAAACACCGGACCGGCGCGCCAATTCACTTTGGGTAAATCCAGCTTGTTTTCTTAACATTTTATGACGCTTTCCCATTTCCAGCATCCAGTCAGCTGGTTTTTTATTTAATCCATATTGCATAAAATAGATAATATTTTAACTAAAATACGCATTTTTATCGTAAATAGCTAATATATTAATCTTTATAAAAAAGGTATTTTTATTGCATATTTAAAATTAGGTATTGGAAAATTGTTTTGCGTATTGAGTAGGGGTCTTGCCTGTTATTTTTTTAAATGCATTATTGAAATTTACAAAATTATTGAAGCCGGCTTCGTAACATACCTGTGTCACCTGAAGCTGATTTTCACGTATCTTTTTACATGCATACTCCACCCGTATTTCGTTTAGAAAATGAGAGAAGTTCTTTTTTGTTTTGTTTTTAAAATATCTGCAAAATGAATTGGGACTTAGATGAGCAACGCCGGCAATTTCATCTATGGTTATTTTTCTTTTAAAATGCCTGGCTGAAAAATTGTAGATGGCGTTAATCCGTTCTGTTTCTTTGTCATTATGGTCCCCTTCCATTATCCTGGTGCCAAGTAACTCGTATTCGTTACTCGTTGCCAGCAAATCTAGCAGAGTGTATAAGGCTAATATCATGTTTCCTTTATCTGTAACCATCATTTTCTTCATACTCTCGGTCACCATGGTTTTTATATTTCCCATGATTCTAAGGCCTTTTTTTGATTTTTCCAGTAGCTGTTCTATAGGCCTGTTTTCTAAGAGGGTTAGAAAATCTTTGCTAAAAATGGACGGATTAAAATGTATAACCAAAGCGGATACCCATAGATTGGGATCACCACTGAAATATTTATTATCGCTGCGAAGGTAATGCGGGCAATCGGAACCAATTAATAATAAATCTCCTCCTTCAAATCGCTGGATGCTGTCCCCAACAAATTGAGTACCTGTTCCTTCTTGTATTAACAAAAGTTCAATTTCAGGGTGATAATGGTACTGGTT
>CAMDWC010000329.1 GCA_945878825.1 Haliscomenobacter hydrossis DSM 1100 | reverse complement strand
AAAATATCTCTATCTTGAAATTCTTCAGCATCTAACTCTTTAGAAGGATCAACTCCATTTCTCATCAAATCAATTCGAGGCTGGCTGATATCAAAACCTATTACTTTAAAATACTTAGCAAAAGCTAAGGCAATGGGAAGGCCAACATAACCTAAACCGATAACAGCTATTTTATTTTGCTTATTTTTAAATTTAGTTATCATTTGACACTATTTATAATATGAATTATACCATTTAACGAACTCAAATATACCTGTTTTATAGTTTATTTTAGGTTGAAACCCTAATTTTTGTATCGGAGAAATATCTGAGAAAGTAGCTAATACATCTCCCGGCTGCATGGGCAGTAAATTGAGTGATGCCTTTTTACCCAATTGTTTCTCTATTTCCTCTATAAAGGACATTAGTTTAACTGGCTGATTATTACCAATATTATATATTTTATATGGGGCAGAAGAGGCTGCCAAATCGGCTGTTTCAGGGTTCCAGTTTTTATCAGATTGGGGTGGATTATTTATCACCAAATGTATTCCTTCGACGATATCACTAATGTAAGTAAAATCTCTTTCCATCAATCCACTGTTAAAAACATCAATGGGCTTGCCTTTTTTTATGGCTTCTGTAAAGATAAATAAGGCCATGTCTGGTCTACCCCAGGGACCGTACACTGAAAAAAAGCGAAGACCCGTTGTCGGAGTACCAAAAAGATGACTGTAGGTATGAGCCATCAGTTCATTACTTTTTTTTGAAGCCGCATACATTGAAATAGGATGATCGACCCTTTGAGCGGTAGAAAAAGGCAATCGGGTATTTAAACCATAAACACTGGAGCTGGACGCATAAACCAAATGCTTCACAGGGTATGAACGGCAAGCTTCCAGTATATTGAGAAAACCTGTTATATTTGATTTTACATAAGTGTGCGGAAATCTAATGCTGTGCCCAACCCCTGCTTGTGCGGCAAGATTAACGACGATATCGAAATGCTCCCGTTCAAATAAACGCATGATACCCGCCTCATCTTCCAGTTGCATGCGAATAAATCTGAAGGAAGGATAAGTAACACTCTGGACTAGTTCTCCATCAACTATATTTTTATAAATACCCAGTTTCTTCAACCTGTTCCACTTTAAACCCGGATCGTAATAATCGTTGACAGCGTCAAAGCCTACTACCTCGAAACCATCTTTAAGCAGGTATTCCGCCAGATGAAATCCTATAAAGCCAGCAACACCTGTAAGTAATATTTTCAAAGAATGCTATTTTGTTAAAAAAATAAGGCTAAAAGTACAAAATAGTAAGAAAGTGAAAATAAAAAATTCAAATCTCAATTAACTTTAACCAAATAGCATTCTTTGTATTATACGATACAACTAATTCACCAACAATTATATAAACTATTTCAGACTGACTTTTTCACAAGATTCATATTTCCTTTGTACCTAAGGCAGCATCACCGAAACGACTTCGAATGTGATCTAAAGTTTTGAGTAAATGTATATTTTTAGTCCCCTGGTCAAACAAATCCAACTGAGGAGATCCACTCACCAAACCAGCGAGTTGTACGCCTATTAACCGAATACCCTGTCTTCTATCATAAAGAAGGGTCAATAGTCCAAAGGCCTCCCTTTCCAACGTACTATCGTTGCAGGTAGGCGTTAATTTTTTTTCCTTGCTGAAGGTATTAAAATCAGCGTAACGTATTTTAATCCGTAGTTTGGTACACAAGCACTTACGTTCACGTAATTGTTTGGAAAGTGTGCTCAGGCAGGCAACTAAATGCCTTTTAAGTATCACTAAATCCGTTATTTCCTTGTCTAACACTTGCTCATTTTGGAGTGTATCTTGTTGAAGATGCGGTACAACAGGAGAGTAATCCTCTGCATTTGCTTTTTTCCACAATTGCACCCCGGGTTTTCCAAATTCCCTCTCTAATAACCTTGGTGGTAATGCCGCCAAAAGACCAATTTGACGAATCCCCATCAGATTTAATTTTCTGGAAATAATATCTCCGACACCGGGTAGTTTACGAACTGGTAGCGGAGATAAAAATCCTCTTTCTGTACCTTTTTCTATGAGTCGTGCGCCATTAGGTCTTGCTTCCAAAGTACCTATCCTGGCTACTAACTTATTAATAGCCAATCCCATAGATAAAGGCAAATGGGTTTCTTTAAAAATACGTTGTTTAAGTTCTTCTGACCAGCGCCAGCAGCCAAAATATTTATCCATTCCCGTAAGATCGGCATAAAAAGCGTCTAAAGCAGCACGCTCACAAATAGGTACAGCCCCTTGAATTATTTCCTCAATAATTCCTGATTCCCGTTGGTAAGCCTCCATATCACCCTGAATAATAACAGCTTCCGGACACATTCTACGAACCATTCGAATGGGCATACCACTATGAATACCCCATTTACGAGCCTCAAAACTACAGGATGCCACGACACTTTGAACCCCATTTCCACTAACAACCAATGGCTTGTTTCTCAAACCAATGTTACGTCGGACTTCAACAGATGCAAAGAAAGAGTCCACATCCAAATGCAGGATAGCGCGTTCAAACATAATACAATAAAACTTTGTGCGATAAGGGTATAATAACTAGTACGCATCAAAGATAATAAAACAATTTGTTTAAAACAAACAAATTGTTTTAAATTGTATTATACCTCCATAAATTCATTGGGAACAACCTCAACATTGGGCTGAAGTGCTTTTCTATAACCAATATGTACACGATCCACCTGCATTTTTCCTGCCTTAAAATAAAGGCTTACTGCTTCCCTATTGTGCGCACGCACTGTGGTAAGAAAATAGTACTGATATTTTTGTGAAAGCGCAGGACTGGCCATAAATTCAATAATGAGAGCGAATGCGCCTTTTGTTTTAAAATCGGGATGGATGGCAAACCCCGTGCCTTTAATAAACAATTTCTTAGCTGTTTTCAATCGGAAAATCAATCCGGGAATTTTCCACCAGGACAACTTACCTCGTGCAGATTTAAGGAGTGGATTTATGTCAGGAAAAGTGGCACAAAAAGCAGCGGGTTGACCGTTAATGTAGCAAATAGCCAGTAATAATGGATCCAAAATAAGTTTTGATTCCTCTAAAATAGCTTTGATTTTTTCAGGTTCGGCTGGTTTAAAATGTTCAAATCGTCCAAAAGCAGCATTGAAAATCTCACAAAAATCCTCCGCATATTTATCCTTTTTCTTTGGATCATATAGCTCAACCACTACTTCATTACTTTGTCTTATTCTACTACACACTGCTCTTAACCGACTGACGTCCAGATCATTTAAATCTCCTTTTATAGTAAGAATCTGCTCCCAGGCAATATATTTATTAGCCTCAAAGAAAGAAGCATAATAAGAAGGATGATAATTTTCCTGAAACAAAGGCGGATAAAAGCCTTTGACCAGTAAACCCCAGTATTTATCGCGGCCGCCAAAATTCACAGGACCATCAACAGCCTGCATTCCTTTTTCCCTCAACCAATTTTCTGCCGTTTCAAACAAAATATTAGCTGCTTCATTATTTTCAATACATTCAAAAAAGCCTATGCCCCCGATAGGGTACTCGAGATGGCTGTTTGCCTCATGATCGATAAAAGCAGCTATTCTACCTATCGGCTTTTCCTGATTATCCAATAAAACAAAAATACGGGATTCGCCGTGAGAAGCAATGGGATTTTTCTGAGGGTTAAAAACATCCTGAACATCACCTTGAAGATGTGAAATCCATTGCTTATCATTTGCATAAATGAGAAAAGGAACAGAATGAAACAACTGCCAACCTTTTGAATCCAGCACTTCTACACACTTCATGGGATACTTATTTTAAATAATTAAGTTTAAAAGAACAAATGAATATTAAAGTTAATAAAAAAATGGCACGGTTATTGGTTCTCAGAATACTATTAAAAGAAATAATTTCTA
>CAMDWC010000328.1 GCA_945878825.1 Haliscomenobacter hydrossis DSM 1100 | reverse complement strand
GGAACAGTAACAGATGTTGACGGAAGTTATTCCCTGGCAGTTCAAGATGCCAATGCTACGTTGGTGTTTTCCTACACTGGATTTACCTCACAGGAAATTGCCCTGGGCGGGCGTACCAAACTGGATGTATCTCTGGAGGCTGATCAGTTGCTTTTAGACGAAGTAATCGTCGTAGGTTATGGTATTCAGAAAAAAGAGACTGTTACAGGTGCTGTATCCAGCTTAAAAGGTTCAGATCTGGTTAAATCTCCTGCAATGAACGTTTCTAACTCTATTGCCGGTCGTATGGCAGGAGTCGTAGCGGTTAACAGAAGTGGAGAACCAGGTTATGATGGTTCAGGTATTCGTATTCGTGGTTCCAATACCTTGAATAACAACGATGCCCTGATCGTTATTGATGGAATTCCTGCCAGAGCGGGAGGTCTTGACAGACTTAATCCAAATGATATCGAAAAAATTTCCGTATTAAAAGATGCCTCGGCTGCTATTTACGGTGCTCGTGCGGCAAATGGTGTTATTCTTATTACCACGAAAAGAGGAAAAGTTGGTAAACCTGAATTAAGCTATTCATTTAATCAAGGTTATTCTCAACCTACCCAATTACCTAAATTGGCCGACGCCGCTCAATATACAGAGATGCTGAATGATCTCGATATTTACGGTTTACCCGCCAGTGAATGGTCAGCAGCAACATCTGCTTATAAGTCCACGGGTTCTTATACCCGTCCAAATGGTCAGATTAGAAAAGCGCCTTTCCAGCCAAGTGATTTCCAAAAGTATAAAGATGGTTCTAGTCCATGGACGCACCCAAATACAGACTGGTATGCAGAAACCTTGAAAAGATGGTCTCCACAACAGCGTCATAATCTTCAAATGACCGGGGGGTCCGAGAATTTGAAATATTTGGCTTCTCTGGGTTTCCAGGATCAGGACGGAAACTACATAAATTCTGCAACAGGCTACAAACAGTACGATTTACGTCTTAATCTCGATGCCAAAATTAATGAATTCATTAATGTTAATATAGGTATGCTTGGACGTCAGGAAAATCGATTTTTCCCAACAAAAGGAGCTGGTGCTATCTTTAGGATGTTGATGAGAGGTAAACCACAACAGCCTGCTTACTGGCCTGACGGTCGTCCTGGACCAGATATCGAGAATGGTGAAAACCCTGTGGTTATCACGACAAATGATACTGGTTATGATGACGATAAAAGAGACTATATTCAGACAAATGGTCAGTTAGACATTAAAATTCCTGGTATTAAAGGATTAGTGTTTACAGGTAATGCGGCGATCGATAAATTGAATCAGAACAACAAACGTTGGGAAACACCATGGACGCTTTATGAAAGAGGAACTGGGTTTGCCGCCGATGGTGTAACACCAAATCTTGTTGCCGCCAGAAGAGGCCCTGCTGAACCAAGACTTACTTTAGGAAATACCACGCAGCTAAATATTTTATTAGGTGGTGTACTGAACTATGACCGTACTTTCGGTGATCATAAAGTGACCGTACTTGCCGGTTCAAATAGAGAAACTATTGATGCGAGTAACTTCAATGCTTTCAGAAGATTCTTTATCTCTCCAGCTTTAGATCAGATGTTCGCAGGGGGTGATTTGGAAAAAAATAATGGGGGTGTTTCTTCACTTAGAGCACGTCTAAATTATTTTGGTCGTGCAGCTTACAACTATAAGGAGAAATATTTACTTGAAGTTTTATGGCGTTATGATGGCTCTGATATTTTTCCGGAAGCAACCAGATATGGCTTTTTCCCAGGGGTAATGGCAGGATGGGTCATTTCAAAGGAAAATTTTATGCAGTCTATTCCTGCGATAAATTACTTAAAACTGAGGGGTTCTTTGGGCCAAATGGGTAATGATCAAATTGCTACTTACCAATATTTATCTACCTACGGATTTAGAAGCTATATCCTCGGAAATATTGAAACAAAAACATTGTTCGAGGCAAGAATTCCTAATCCGAATATTACCTGGGAGGTGGCAACCAACGCAAACATAGGTATTGAAGGTGCATTATTCAATGACAAAATCACTTTCGAATTTGATTATTTCAATAACAGACGTACCAATATTCTTTGGGTTAAAAATGCCTCTGTTCCTCAATCAACAGGTCTGACTTTGCCAGCTCAAAATATTGGTGAAGTGGAAAACAAAGGATTTGATGCCTTGATAGGCTATCGTACCAGTGTTGGTGATTTTAATTTTAATGTAAGCGTTAATGGCGGTTATGCAAAAAATAAAATCTTGTTCTGGGACGAAGCACCTGGTGCTCCTGAATGGCAAAGAACTACAGGAAGACCTATGTACACTGTTCAGGCATACATTTATGATGGTGTATTTAAGGATCAGGCAGAAATTAATGCGGAGAAAATTAGCTATAGCTCTATCGTAAATACGCTTCGCCCTGGTGATATGAAATACCAGGATTATAACGGGGACGGTAAAATTACCCCAGATGACCAGGTTCGTACCGATTTCAACAATATTCCTACTTTACAAGGTGGAATTAGTTTGATAGCAAGTTACAAAGGTTTCGACCTTAACATCCTTTTCCAAGGTTCTGCAGGGGCAAAACAGTATGTTAGCCCAGGTGAAATGGGTAATATTGGTAACTATTTGCTTGAAATGTATAATGATCGTTGGACCGTAGAAAATCCAAGCAGCGTTCATCCACGTATCGCCAATAGAAGTGACCAATATTTCTCTGGCAATAACACTTATTGGTTTAGAAGTACTGATTACATAAGATTAAAAAACCTGGAAGTAGGTTATACCCTGCCAGAAAATTTATTTAAAAAAGCGGGAATGACCAGTGCGAGACTATATTTTAATGGATTGAACTTATTCACTATTAGTGATTTCAATACTTTTGATCCAGAATCTAGTAGCTCAACAGGACAATATTATCCTCAGCAGAGAATTATTAATGCAGGTTTAACTGTTACATTCTAATGATTAAAAAAATGAAAAAAATGAAAAAAATTATTTTTTGTCTTTTATCTCTGGTTGTTTTTGGATGTAATGACGATTTTGTCAATACAAAACCCTTAGATCAGTTGGCTGAATCAACGGTCTGGACAGACGCTTCATTGGCTGAAGCCTTTGTTTCTGAAATATATGCTGGTTTTGGAAACGGCGGTTTTGATGAGCAAATGAATGCTTCCTTAACAGATGAAACCATTTTTACTCACCCGGGTAGAAATATTACTACTATAACAGAATCTCGTTCTAATCCAGCCGATCCAGGTTGGATAAATGGTACCCTAAGCTGGGGTAACATGTTTTTAAGAATTAGGGCTTGTAATTTAGCTTTGAGTAATTTAGAAGCACCTAAATTTACTAATCCGGTTCTTGTAGATAGAATGAAGGGTGAAGTTAAATTCTTGAGAGCTTACTATTATCAGCAGCTTTTAAGATATTTTGGTGGTGTTCCAATTATCGACAAACCTTTTACTTTGAATGATTCTGATTTCCTTTCCCCAAGAAATACTTGGGAGGAATGTGTGAATTTTATTGTAAAAAATTGTGACGAAGCCGCTGCTTTACTCGATGGTAAAACTACCGTGGCTGGTCGTGCAAATAAAGCAGCAGCGCTTGCCTTGAAAGCTCGTGTGCTAATCTATGCAGCCAGTGATCTTCATGATATGCCTACGGCAAAATCAAAGTCTTCTGCATTAGCTAGTTATGCGAAACCTGAATTAGTAGGTTATGTGAGCGGCGATCGTAAAGCTCGTTGGGAAAAAGCCAGAGATGCAGCTAAAGCGGTATTAGATTTACCTGGATTTGGTTATGCACTGAATTTAACAAATCCTGCGTCTGCAGCTGATGGAACAGCCAATTACATGAATGCTTCTTTGGCTAAAAACGGAGGTGAAAAGGAAATTCTTATTGGTAGATATTTTATCAATGCCAAACAAGAAGGTGGTGGAAGACAAGGTTTGTTTAATGGCCCAAATGGTTATCATAACTGGGCAGGTAATACGCCTATTCAACTTATGGTGGAC
>CAMDWC010000327.1 GCA_945878825.1 Haliscomenobacter hydrossis DSM 1100 | reverse complement strand
ATATTATTACTGGCAAAAGTAAATTTAGCATCTGTGTAAAGAGTATCTATAGTAAAGATTTTCTTTGCTTCTTTGTCTGGTTGGGTTTGTTCATCTAATTGCGATTTAACCGTCCCCATCATTAAAGGATTAATTAACAAGTTATTTGTAAATTTAACTTCCTTCACTTTTCCAAATTGAAAAGAACCATGACGTCCACCAATATTGAAAACGGTATTCTGGTCAAATTCTAAGTAATTATGCCGTGCTGTAGCACCCATAGATCTGAATACCCTGTCCACCAAATTGTGCATAAGGGTATTTTTGACAATTAAGGTGTCAAAATAAAAGGTTCTGGCATCAACAGCCCTGCCATTTCCCTGGAAAATTTTCCTGTTTCCACCATTCCTTAGCTGACAATTTGTTACATATACTTTTGCATTATTAGCTCCCAGACGAACCAATCCACCTCTGTCTTTCTCTATGATACAATTGTCAATGATTACACGGGTATTGGCACCTGAAATAACAAACTTTGCATTTTCATGTTCTTCTGCAGGACCTCTCTCTGCAGTAACCATCCATAAATTCTTCAAAATTAAATTTCCTTCTGAAAGAATATAATTAGGATAGGCTCCCGATGCATTGGGAATACGGGTTAAGTAAGGTTTAATCTTTACATTAGCTAAATCAGTAGCTTCAATATGTAAAGTCCAGGTCGATTTATTTACTAATGGGGCAGATAAAACATAGACCGAGCCATTTTTTAACTTATAAATAGTATTTACATCTTTTCTAACACCGCCCGCCAGCGTGTCGCCCATTATAACAGGATAAATATCCTTTGGTTTCGTTAAATCCGTGCTTGGATCAATCACCACAATCCTCTGAGCAGAAATGCTCGGTGAATATAGCGTGAAAGCTAACAAAAATAAAATTGGTAATGTTTTTTTCATAAGTTTCCGTTTTGTGTAAATAATTAATTTTCTACAGTTTGTATTGGAGTCCAATCGTTCCTGTAAAACCATAAGTTTGTATGGTATTGATGTACGCAATACTCCTGGTAAAAGAAATATCTTGTTGATTGCTGATATTGTTAAGATTTAGGAAAACACTCCAGTTTCTTCCGAAACCCTGCCTGATAGACGCATCCCAACGCCAAAATTGAAGGTTGAATCTATCAAAATCCTTGTTTAAAGAATAACTATTTGGTTTCGTTCCCTGAAATACTGCTGAAACTCTTGCAGAAAAAGATTTTAAGTCATAACCAACACTCATATTGAAAATATGTGGAGCCTGACTAGGCATATTTACCTTTCTAACCTGGCTGGTATAGGTTGTTTGGAAAATAGGAGGGAATGGTCTGATAAGAACTGTTTCCGAAGTCAAAAAGAATACCTCCGTCTCAGAATATAATCTGGAATAATTTAAGTTAAAAACGACCCCATTAAACGGCTTGGGTAAAAAACTAAGGTTTGTTTGTATATCTGCTTCGTAACCCCATACACTTGATTTGGGTAGATTGGTGTATGAATTTAATTCATATCCGGAATATCCTGGCCAACCATTTGCTGCCGCCATCGCTTTATTTGTCATTTGAATGTTCCAAGGAACAAAGATGTTTTTAACATCTTTATAAAACACCCCAAAAGTTATTAATCCTAATCCGCCTTTATAAGCTGATACGTTTAAGTCGTAATTCATCGCTTTTGCATGCTGTAGATTTGGATTACCAGCATTGATGTTAGTATCGTTATCGTCAATCAAAGCTCTGGGCGTGATGAAATTATAGTCAGGTCTTGCCAAAGTTGCAGCCATTGATCCTCTGATATCCAACCAGGATAATGGTTGAAGTTTTATATGTAAATGGGGTAAGAATTCACCGTACTTCCTATAAGTGGTAGTGTCTTTATATTCACCATTCACTCCGTATCTTCCACTTATATTGGTAAATCCTGCGCTGTAGGTATTATTAGAATATTCGTAGCGGAAACCTGGAATAATGGTTAATTTTTTACCAATTTCCAGCTTAATCATAGCATAAGCAGCTGATACCGTTTCTTTTAACTTGTAATTATTGACGATTCCACTTCTATCCTTGTTTAAAATGGGTAGCTGCGAATCAAACCATTTCCGCATAATAGCTGGTGAAATCTTAGCATCAAAATTTATCGGTTCTCCATTTTCGCCATAAAAAGTTTGTTGATTATTATTTACTTCTGTGAAATTTTTAATGCTAATTAAATTTCCATTTAAAGAGGAATAAATAAGTGGTTCTTTATATTGACTAGCTGCTCTTCTTGCTTCTGCTGATCCCAAATAATAAAATCCTTCGGAAAGTAAATCATAATCCCTGTCCCTGTCACTGGAATAATATTTACCTCCTGCTTTTACATAACCCCCTAACCACTTTCCTATCGAAATGGGTAATTTGAAGTTTATAAAGGCCGTTTTGGAGTTTTCCTTCGTTTGACTATTAACATAATCGTTACTTCTTAAAAAAGCGGCATCTAAATTTGGATTAGCGGCATCAAAAAAAGTATTGGGATGCCCTGTTCTATTTAAGGACGCATCAAATTGATTAGATTCATCTACAAATCTCATGGAAAAATCATAAGGCGTTTTACCTAAGGTGATTGCATTTGATAAACTCCAGTCAATCAATAATTTGCCTATTGGATGCGTTGCACTCAAAGCAACAGAATTCATTTTTAAAGAATTATCTGTTGCTGAACTCTCATAATTGATACTTGAGGTATTTGGATTATAAGTATTTCTGAGACTAAACTGATTTCTATCTGTCTGGCTGTAAATTCCGAAAAGAGAAAAGGTATGCTTTTTAAGCGTGTAATCTAAGTTTACACTTGCATTTAAACGCTCCCTAATTTCTCTACCATCCTCAAAGGCAAGTGTACTACCCTCTATGGCT
This sequence comes from Haliscomenobacter hydrossis DSM 1100, assembly GCA_945878825.1. Taxonomy (GTDB): domain Bacteria; phylum Bacteroidota; class Bacteroidia; order Chitinophagales; family Saprospiraceae; genus BJGN01. The sequence goes on along the minus strand of CAMDWC010000327.1, from coordinate 1,132 downwards.
GTATTTCCAGTTGCGGGATCTGTTCGGCCTTGTCTCCAGGAATAATTTACTAAATCACCTCCTCTATTGAATCTTTCCGCACTTCCTTGTGCTACGATGCCCAGATTTTTATTTAAAACACGATCACTTATCTGAAGAACACCTTTATAATCTTTAAGGTCATTATTTAAATTATTATAGCCACCTAACAACTTACCTAACATTTTTAATCCAGTGGGTGCTTTTCTAAGTTTTAAATTTACCGTTCCACCTATCGCTTCACCGTCCATATCGGGTAAAGGAGATTTAAAAACTTCAATGCCGTCTAACATCTCGGGTGAAATCAATGATAGATCAACAGATCTGTCATTCGCTGAATTGGCTGGCATTCTAACCCCATTTATCGTAATGGCATTAAATTTGGGTTCCAATCCCCTGATAACAATCTTTGTTCCTTCTCCTCCACTTCGGTTTATGGCTACACCCGGAAGTCTGGCAATGGCTTCTGCGGCATTTACATCGGGTAATTCCTGAATTCTGTCAGAGGAAACGATGTTTGCAATAGATTCCGCACTCAATTGTTGATTAATCGCTTTTGCCTGACCTAATAACTGACCGGTAATCACTACTTCCTGACCCATCACGGCATCCGCCTCCATTTTTATAATTAAAGAAGTATTTTCATCTTTTCCGCCTTTAATCTCCTTTTCCAGATCTTTAAATCCTAAGTAGGAAAAAACTAAAATTTGATCTCCAGATGGAATTTTTATAAGAAAATTCCCATCCAGATCAGTCGTTGCACCGATGGTGGAATTACCCTTTAAAAATACATTTGCACCTGGCAGTGGTGAATTCATTTCCGTATCCAGTACCTTTCCCTTTACCAGATTGTTTTGACTATAGCCTGAATTATTTCCAATAACTAAATAGGTCAAAACAAAAAGAACGCCAACTTTAAACCACATAGACTAAACTTTAATTTTAAAAGAAATTTACTTTTCCACTTTATGTATTGCAAATTAAACATTTGTCAATGTTATAAAAATCTACTTTTAGGGGGTGAAAAATGTTATTGGTGCTTTATTTGGGCATTTTCACCGAGTTAATACTACTTTTAAGAAATAAACCTCATTAAAATAAACTGCATTTATGA
>CAMDWC010000326.1 GCA_945878825.1 Haliscomenobacter hydrossis DSM 1100 | reverse complement strand
CTAAGATAGGGTATTTTAAAATGAATACCTTATCTTTACGCTTCATGGCGCGATAGCTCAGCCGGTTAGAGCGCAGGATTCATAATCCTGAGGTCGGGAGTTCAAGTCTCCCTCGCGCTACAAAAAATAAAGGACTTACGGTAATTCGTAGGTCCTTTTTCGTTTCTAGGGGAGGGATGATCAACGTTATTATTTTCAAGAATAAGATATAAATTTAAAAGCCAGTTCTCATCTCAGGCACTTCTTGGAACTCATCAATAAATATGAGAGTGGTAGTTTTTTAGCTAGTGTTTTAATTTTAAGAAAGAATACCGTATTTATTAAATGCTCTATGGATGTGAAATTTTCAAACGGTTCTTTGTCTTCTGAAAGCTCCAGGTTTAAATAGATATATTGTTCATACTGCGTAGATGTTTTTTGAACATGTCACAGAGTGAGGGTAAAAAATGAAAAAACTTGTAACAAAGTGAGGGTAAAATTTTATAAATTATGTAACAAAGTGACACGTAAAACCACTAATTATTCTTTTTCATTTGAATAAATGTAAATATTTACATTTATTCAAATGAAAAAGTGTAATTTTAGCCACATAATACGAAGGATATGGAAAGGGAGTTATTGAAAAGTTTATTTCAATGGAAGAATAGGGCTGATAGAAAACCCTTGATTATTCGGGGTGCACGGCAAGTGGGAAAAACCTGGCTATTGAAAGAGTTTGGTAAAACGTACTATAAAAATATTGCATACATAAATTTTGAAACGGCAAAATCATTGCATAGCATTTTTGAAAGTGGGTTTGAGGTAGATAAACTGATTATGGCCCTAAAAATTGAAACAGATACGGAAATTATCGCGGGCGAAACTTTGATTATATTAGATGAAATTCAGGAATGTGAAGCTGCCCTTACGTCTTTAAAATATTTTCATGAAAATGCTAATCAATATCATATCGCGGCAGCTGGATCGCTTTTGGGCGTCTCGCTACATAAAAACAGATCATTCCCCGTTGGTAAGGTTGATTTTTTAGACCTGCATCCTTTACATTTCTTAGAGTTTTTAGAAGCAATGAATGAACTGCCATTGTTGGACTTGTTACAAAAAAAGAATTGGGATTTGATCACTGGATTTAAAGCAAAGTTTATTCATTTACTAAAGCAATATTATTATGTTGGTGGCATGCCTGAGGCGGTATTGACTTATATCAATCAAAAGGATTTTAAGAAAGTTAGGGAAAAGCAATTAGGTATTCTGGCCGCTTATGAGCAGGATTTTTCAAAACATGCGCCTCACGATATCGTACCAAGAATAAGACTGGTATGGCAGTCCCTTCCATCGCAATTAGCTAAGGAAAATAGAAAGTTTATTTATGGAAATTTGAAAAATGGCGGCAGGGCACGTGAATTTGAGTTAGCCATCGAGTGGCTTGTGGATGCAGGCTTAGTTCATAAAGTAAGCAGGTGTAATAAACCCGCCATGCCATTGATTGCGTATGCAGCGCTTTCAGATTTTAAATTATATTTATTAGATGTAGGCTTGTTAGCTGCGATGGGAAATATTGATATTCAAACCTTTATTACAGAACAATCTCTTTTCGAAGAATTTAAAGGCGCTCTGGCGGAGCAATATGTTTTGCAACAATTTAAATCCCTTAAACAGCTCCCCATTTATTATTGGACGGCAGAAAGAGCAACCGCTGAAGTTGATTTTTTGATTCAATATCAACATCGTATCATTCCTGTGGAAGTTAAAGCTGCAGAAAATTTAAAAGCCAAAAGCCTCAAAGTGTATCATCAAAAATTCAATCCTGAAATAAGTATTCGCACATCCTTAGCTGATTATAGAAAAGAGGACTGGTTAATCAATTTGCCTTTATATGCTTGTACGGCATTCATAGATGAAAATGGGTTTTAGCGAAAGTAGCTTTATCTATTAGTATGTGTTTTTATATGAAATGAAAACAAAGGACTTACGCTAATTTGTATAAAAAAACGATAGCAATACTTGGTCTGCTCCTATTAATTCTTTTTGAATGTGCCAGAGTATATTTGATTATGCCTATGCCTGGTAGTCAAAATTTTGATTCCATTGAGATTGCCTATTTTTTAGGCTCTAATAAATGGATTATTCGACTTATTGGGTATCTAACGCTATCTGTTCCATTTTACTTGCAAAATAAGGTAGGGTAAAGGCAACCTTAACGTAATGTTATTTTGAACAGCTTAAAGTTAATAGAATATTAAAATCAAAATTTCCTCCAACGAGAGGAGTTAAAATTGAAGCTGCGAAATTAGTTAAAGTATTTATTTCTTAGGCGAAACAATATAAAACACAGTATCTATAAAATAGAGCATTCCATTTCGTGTTAGAACATTTTCGTCGTGAAGATCTTCTAAGATTAAACAAAGTTCTTCGTTATAATAATCATGATTTTTTGTGTTTCGAAAGCCATTATTTTCTAGAAATGTTTTTACAACATTTAAATCTGTTTTTTCAGTAGCTTTCACAAAAGGCTGTTCAACTAAAGCATAAATAACATCTAGATTCTTATAGAATCCTAGTAAATTATATGCAGTATCAGGGAAAAATAAATTGTTGAGTAAAAGGTTATGAAAATAATCAACCCAATTAGCGTAATAAATGGTATCATTTAATTTAAGGACAGTAGAACCATCTTTCAAATAAACTTTTTGTTCAGCTCCTTGTGATAGGTATAATTCGAAATTGAGATTATCTACCCAAAGATTATTATCGTTTACAAATTGAATTAATCTCTTTGTTTCTTCTTCTTTGTATTGCTGTTGGTTTTTAACCATTGAACTTGTTCCCTGGCTTCCTTTAAGGTAACTACAGGTTGTTTGGATAAGATGGTGGCACTTAACTTGGCTCGTTCCTGAAAGGATATGTTGGATGTCATCTCTCATATAGTTTTTAGTAATACAAAGTTAATCAATTCTTTCAATTGTAATCGTGTAAAATATACTCCTTTAGGAAAACATAATAAATTGTATATCAGCGTATTAATTTTTAAAAAATATTCATAACTCATACATAGGGAGTTTAAGTTGACCTTCTGCTAAAAGTATGAAAGCCTATTGTTTCTACAATCCTCCCTTTCTTTTAAACCCTACTTTAGAAATTGCGTTATGTATTAAATAAACTTAAAAGGGTCATGAGTCAACATTTTCACCGTTTACAAGTCAAAGAGGTAAAAGAAGAAACCCCAGAGGCTTTCACTATAAAATTAATAGTTCCAGATGAATTAAAAGATTATTACGTTTATCAGGCGGGACAATATTTGACGCTAAAACTTAATATTAAAAGTAAGGAAGTCAGGCGCTCTTACTCGATGAGTTCCAGTCCCCTGGAAACTGATTTATGTATCACGGTCAAAAGGGTTAAAAAAGGATTAGTTTCAAATTACCTTGCTGACAATCTTACAAAGGGTGATTTTTTGGAGGTATCTCAACCAGAAGGGGATTTTCATCCTGAATTAAATCCGGAACAAAGGAAAAATTATTTCCTGCTTGGTGCTGGTAGCGGTATAACACCTCTTTTTTCCATCGCAAAAGTGGTGCTTGAAGAGGAACCCCAAAGTTCAGTTTTCCTGCTTTATGGCAATAGAAACGAAGAATCCATTATTTTCAGGAATGAATTGGATCAAATGACAAAGCGGTATGCGGGGCAATTTTTCTGTACCCTAACCCTTTCTCAGCCTAAAAGAGAAAAATCAGGAGGTTTGGGTGGTTTGTTTTCAAAGGGTAAACTCACCTGGGATGGTGAAATAGGAAGAATTGATAAAAAAATGATCCAGCGTTTTAGATCGGAAAATGTGGCGTCGGGTGTAAAAAGTGAATATTTTATTTGCGGACCTGAAGATTTAGCTGCCACCGCAGAAACTTCTCTGATTGAAGATGGAATAAATAAAGAAAATATAAATAAAGAGTTATTTTTATCGGGTGACGTATCAAGCACAAAGAGTAATAAAAATGGGGTAAATGCCGTTATGAAAGTCGAATTGGGCGATGAAATTCTTACGCTGGAACTACC
>CAMDWC010000325.1 GCA_945878825.1 Haliscomenobacter hydrossis DSM 1100 | reverse complement strand
TCCACTTTTTCAAAGCGATGCAAAAATAAGTAACGAAACCCTATAAAACAAGTACCTTTTAAAAAATGTTTTATTTTTCTTTATTTCCTCCACAGAAATCCGTAATTTTCATATTATTTATGAAAATTTTTCAAGCTCATTTTATCATGAAAAAATTATTTACTTCCGCTGTATTTGCATTATTTGTCCTGTCTGCCTTCGCTCAAAATGCTACTAGTAGTCTCAATGGTTTTAGTACGCTGGTGAAAAATGCGTCCAAACAAGAAGGTTTTTTTACTTTTTTTCATGACGATGCCGCAGGTAAAATATGGCTTAGCGTGCCAGTCAATTTTTTAAATAATGAATTTTTATATGTTAATTCTTTACCTGCCGGGGTAGGCTCCAACGATATAGGTCTCGATAGGAATCAGTTAGGAAATACCAGAATAGTCTATTTCACAAGGAATGGGTCAAAATTATTAATGGTCCAACCAAATTATGATTATCGCGCGGTAAGTTCTGATGCAGCAGAAAAGGCTTCCGTTCGCGATGCTTTCGCTTCATCAGCTATTGCAGGATTTAAAATCGAGGCGGAAGAAGATGGAAAGTTACTCATAGATTTGACTCCTTTCCTGATGAGAGATGCTCACAGTGTGGCCGCTAAATTGAAAAGGGCTAACCAGGGAATTTATAAGGAAGATATCTCCCGTTCTATGCTTTATCCGGAACGGATTAAAAATTTTCCTAAAAACACAGAATTTGAAGCCATCATTACTTTTGCAGGAGAAGCTACAGGCAATTATATCCGTTCGGTAACACCCTCACCCGATGCGATTACCGTTAGAATGCATCATTCATTTGTCGAGTTGCCTGATAATGCTTTTAAACCGAGGATTTCTGATCCACGTGCTGGTTATTTTACTACAGATTATATGGATTACGCCACTCCTATTTCCTCTCCAATCATGAAAAGGCTTATTAACAAGCATCGATTGGTTAAGAAAAATCCGGGTGCTCAAAAAAGTGAAGCGGTTGAACCTATTATATATTATCTGGATAGTGGTACGCCGGAACCTATCCGTTCTGCCCTGCTCGATGGAGCACGCTGGTGGAATGAGGCTTTTGAAGCCGCTGGATTTATCAATGCTTTTCAGGTTTATGTGCTCCCCGCCGACGTAGATCCAATGGATGTCCGATATAATGTCATTAATTGGGTACACCGTTCTACCAGGGGCTGGTCTTATGGTAGTTCCGTGACAGATCCTAGAACGGGGGAAATAATAAAGGGACATGTTGCCTTAGGAAGTCTTCGGGTTCGTCAGGACTTTATGATTGCTCAGGGCATGCTGGAATCTTACCAGGATGGTTCTAATCCTGATCCCCGTTTGCTGGAAATGGCTTTGTCTCGTTTGCGCCAACTAGCTGCTCATGAAGTAGGGCACACCTTGGGGGTTGCCCATAATTTTGCCGCAAGCATTAACAATAATTCTTCCGTTATGGATTATCCTCATCCTTTGTTTCAATTGACAAAAGAAGGGAAACTGGACTTCAGTAAAGTATATGACAAAGGAATAGGGGAGTGGGATAAAATGGCCATCAGATATGGTTATGCCGAGTTTTCACAGGACGAAAAGGGAAATCTATTAAGAATATTACAGGAAACCAGAGATAAAGGTCTACACTATTTAACTGATCAGGATGCCAGACCTATGGGCAGTGCTCATCCTCTAAATCACATGTGGGATAACGGGGCTTCTCCAATAGACGAATTAATAAGAATTTCTACTGTAAGGGAGAAGGCTTTACAATCGTTTGGTGAAAAAACCATTCCCAAGGAAGCACCTATGGCCTCTTTGGAAAATGTGCTGGTTCCTCTTTATTTGAGCCATAGATATCAAGTTGAAGCCGTGGCGAAAATGGTTGGAGGTGTTTATTATTCTTATGCGGGTAATGGTGACGGTCAAGTTACCAATAAAATGATTGAAGACGAGGTTCAACGGAAGGCCTTTACTGCGCTTCTTAATACGCTTCAGCCAGCTTTTTTAAGCATTCCGGAAAGAATCATCCAACTCATTCCACCTCAACCACCTGGCTATGAGAGAGATAGAGAATTATTTAAAATCTATACTGGAAATACTTTCGATCCCTTGGCAGCAGCTGAAGCTTCAGCTGAGCATACCTTGAAATTTTTACTGGCTCCTGAACGTTTAGCTCGAATGGTCGAACAATCGGCGCGTAGCAATGCCGCAAGACTTTCTGTGAATGAATTATTTTCAACGCTTTTAAATAAAGCCACGCAATGGAGTTCATTACCGGCTTTCGAACAAGAAGTTGGACGCATTGTCCATAAAAGGATGGTAAATCATTTGCTAAATATTGCAGGTGATAAAAATATCATGCAACAGGTTTCTGCTATCGCTTTAGATGAAATCAGGAAATTGGAAACAAAATTACTGGCTAACTTGCCCTATTCTCCAGCACAGAGAGCGCACATCAATTACATTTTACAACGAATTAAAATTTTCAAAGAAAATCCAGCAGATTTTTCCATACCTCCCGCTCCTTCTTTGCCCGATGGAGCTCCTATTGGTTGTGAATGACATTGAAAAATGACATTTAATAATTGGTCAAAACCTGCGCTGAATTGGTTTGAAAAAAATCATTGGCGCCCTCAAGTGTTTCAGTTAGAGGCTTGGGAAGCTATTTATAATGGTTATTCAGGTTTACTTTCCGCCCCAACCGGGACGGGAAAGACCTTTGCTTTGTTAGTTCCTTTTCTTCTGAAAGGATTGTCTGAGAGTAATAAAAATTCAGTAGAAGGACTTCAACTTATCTGGATTACTCCCATCAGAGCGCTGGCAAAGGAAATTGAGCTATCAGCTCAATGGGCGGTGGAAGGACTCGGATTAAATTGGCAGATTGGTATCAGAACGGGAGATACGGCTCAGAATATTAGAAAGCAACAACTAAAAAGTTTTCCACAAATTCTTATTACCACCCCAGAAAGTCTGCATCTGCTGATAACCAATCCTTCGTATCCTCAAATTTTTAAACATTTGAAAGGTATCGTTGTAGATGAATGGCATGAAATGGTAGGCTCTAAAAGGGGCGTTCAAATGCAACTTGCCCTGGCCTTGCTTTCGTCGCTGGTTCCAAAATCACAGGTTTGGGGCATTTCAGCGACTATAGGCAATATTGACGAAGCTGCCGACGTGCTTCTAGGTACATATACTGGTGCTGAGAAAAGAAAATGGATAAAGTCGGACATTGAAAAAAAAATAGATGTTCACACTATTATTCCTGAAAAAGTAGCTTCTTATCCTTGGGCAGGCCATTTAGGCATTAAAATGGCCGATAAATTGATTCCGCTTATTGTAGCCAGTAACAGTACGCTTATTTTTACAAATACACGGGCTCAATGCGAAATTTGGTACAGGCATTTATTAGAAATTATACCTTCCCTGGCGGGTCAACTGGCCATGCACCACGGCTCAATGAGCAGAGAAATTCGCGATTGGGTTGAAAATGCCCTCTATCAGGGTACTTTAAAAGCAGTGGTCTGTACTTCCAGTCTTGATCTCGGTGTCGATTTTCGTCCCGTTGATACCATCATTCAGATAGGCAGCCCAAAGGGAATAGCTCGTTTTTTACAGCGCGCCGGTAGAAGCGGTCATCAACCTGGTGGATTAAGTCAAATCTATTTTTTACCCACCCATGCTTTGGAAATGCTGGAAGCTGCCGCTTTAAGAGAAGCCGTTGCTGAAAATAAGGTGGAAGCAAGGATTCCTCCCATCCGATGTTTTGATGTGCTGGTCCAATACTTGATTACCAGGGCATTGGGCGTTGGATTTAAACCAGATCTTCTTTTTGAAGAGATTAAACAAACTTACGCTTTCGCTTCCCTTTCTGCAGAAGAATGGCAATGGGCTCTTTTATTTATTCGCTTTGGAGGAAATTCTTTGCAAGCTTATCCGGAATATGCTAAAGTGGAGGTTCAAGATGGGATCTGGCTTGTTACAGACCGATTAGTGGCAAAAAGACATAGATTGCAAATGGGTACTATTGTAAGCGATCCCG
>CAMDWC010000324.1 GCA_945878825.1 Haliscomenobacter hydrossis DSM 1100 | reverse complement strand
TACGGTGCTCTGTAATTTCTTGATGTCATTGCATTAGCCTCATTCTCTCCTTCGCCGATAAATCTTTCCGCAATAGGGTCAAATTCAAGCTGCCGTCCCAGGCGATAAGATATATTACCCAAATGAGCCAGACCCGAAGCTAAATGTCCGGACTGTACGGGTCCATTTTGGATGCTCATATCCCGCGCTCTAATCGCCTCTATCCAATTTTCAAAATGCAACCCAAGTTCACCTTTTTCTGATCTGCTTGGTCCTTTTTCATTATCTTTTCCAAGAAAAGTCTCATAAGTTCCATAACCTTTTATAACCATATATCCCTTATCACCATAAAAAATATTGCCAACACCTGCACCTCCTTCCAGGTTGGTATGCCAGTGCCTGACCTCAAATTGAATGATCTTTTTCTCTTTTGGATAGTGATAAATAGAAGTTAATACCTCGGGAACTTCCTTACAATCATCCCATAAAAACTTACCACCCATCGAAGTTATCCTTTCCGGCAATTTATCAACACCTAAGCCCCACATACATAAATCTGTTTCGTGTACCCCCTGATTACCAACATCACCGTTGCCATAATCCCAATGCCAATGCCAATTATAATGAACATAATTTTTAGAGAAAGGACGCATTGGAGCCGGTCCGCACCATAAGTCATAATTCAAGGTAGAAGGAGTTTGCGAAATACCCTTATTCCCAATATCAGCCCTTTGTCTGAACACCAACCCTCTCGCCATATAAACATTGCCAATCAATCCGTCCTCTAAATGCTTTACGGCCTCTCTTATAGCGATAGAACTCCTTAATTGAACGCCATGTTGTACAATCCTGTTATATTTATAAGCAGCCTCAATCATTTTCCTTCCTTCAAATAAATTATGGGTGGCAGGTTTTTCAACATACACATCTTTTCCAGCCTGACAAGCCCAGATAGCCTGCAATGCGTGCCAGTGATTTGGTGTGGCAATCGTTACCGCATCAATCGTTTTATCGTCATAAGCCTTTCTGAAATCCTGTTCGATGAGTACCGTTTTACCATACTTAGTTTTAAATTCATTTGCCCTCCTTTGAAGAACCTCCATATCAGGATCACAGAACATAACAATTTCCACATTCGATTTCGTGGCAAGGGCCATTAATTCATCGACATGGTTTTGACCTCTACTGTTCAGACCTAAAACAGCTATTCTTATTCGTTCATTTGCCCCGAAAGCTTTTTGTGGAACAACGGTTGGCATTTCTACTGCGGCATTTAGAGCAGTGGGTGCAACGGCGGCAATCAACATTCCCTTTGAGGCCGTTTTAATAAAATCTCTTCTTGATTTTTCTGTCATTTCTTTCTTTTTTAATAATTTTAAAAAAAATTACCTCCATATCATTACATCCCTGTGTTACTAACAAAGGCAACCTTTGTACCATCAGGAGACCAGGAAGGGGTATTGATGGTTCCTTGTCCACCAAATAAATAGGTCAAAACCCGCGGAGGCTGACTACCGTCAACAGGCATTATTCTTAAATAAACAGGTTTATAAAATGGATGGTCATCAGCTCTTATATCCGGAGGATAAGTCAAAAATAAAATCCATTTCCCGTCAGGAGAAATATGGGGAAACCAATTATTATAAGCGTCAAAAGTTAACTGGGTTTGATTTTTACCTTTTGCGGTCATTCGCCATAACTGCATTTTTCCAGTTCTTGACGAATTAAAATAGATAAACTTACCGTCAGGACTATATTCTGAACCATCATCCAAACCTTCAGCATCTGTTAATCTTTTCTCTTTACCTCCTTTTGAAGGAATTACGTAAATATCATATACTTTATTCCTTTGTCCGGTAAAAGTTAACCATTTCCCGTTAGGTGACCAACCATGAAGGTATGATGGTCCAGTTTCTGTAATTCGAACCGGTTTTCCTCCCTCAATAGGTACGGTATAGATGAGCGAACCATATTTTGCTTCGCCACTGGAGCTGCTTAACCCAAGCATTTTACCGTCGAAAGAAATGACATGGTCATTGTTATTTTTTATTACCGTATCGGTGGATAAAACAGCGTTTGTCGCTGTTTTAAAATCATAATTATAGATATATCCTTTCTTGTTATATATTAATCCTGAATTACTTAATAACCAGTTAGGCGCTTGTAAACTGGCATTTTCAGAATATACAATTGACCTGGTACCTGTCTTAATCTCTACCGTTTCGATATGACTACCCAGATAATCCTTGTAAGGAACAAACCGTGGATTTGGTGGAATGACTATTCGAACGTTATCAAACAGCACTTTTTCTTCTCTGTCTGACTGATGACTGCATACAAATAGCCCTGCCATCACCGTTTCTGGAAAATAGATATCTGGTACTTCTACCGTCCAAAACAAGTCGCCTGAACGGGCAACCGATAAAAACCAACGGCCACCTTTTCTCTCTAATTGTATCACATTGGGATGAAGGATGGGCGTTTTTACTTCTTGAATAGAATCGCCATTAAATCTCCTAAATTGAAAAGAACTTAAACCGTCACCATGAACACTGGCGTTAATCATCGCAGCGGAAGTTGCCATTCCTGTTCTTACCATCCATCCAAATTTTCGATGCGGATCCCCACCCGTATCTATAAAAACCCCTCTAGCTTGCAAGATAAAATCACCCGTTAAATATTTCCATGAATAATGAAATTCGTCTTTATCAAACCAGATATTTGAGCCTGAACCAACTAAAGTATAGCTTTGACTTTGCTCATTATAACTTGTTTTTCCAGTTATTTTTACATCACCAACATCATTTGACTGGTTAAAAATACCTTGACTTAATAAAGAGTATTTTCCCAAAAAGAGAAAAATAAACAGGAGTGGTAATGATTTCACTGTAATGGTATCTGCGTTAATAAATAATATATTACTTGAAGTTAAGCAATATATCACATAATTTTTCTCCCAGATAGCTGGAAAATCCTAAACACAATGGATATCCTACAAAAAGCCATAAATAATCAACTAAAACCATGGTAGAGAAGGTGATTTTTCCAATCCCTTGTAGTTTATTTAGGAATTCATACCACCCCATTATGCCAAAACGTTGAATAATTATATTCAAAATAATAGCTGTAAATAAAATAATCGTGCCGATTAGATAGATTTTAAACATAAGAAAAGATCAGGTTAAATGTAAAAGTTAAGCTTTTTTGTTCAAATCTATCTTTTTTTTGCATGCTTTTCTTATCTTCAAAAGGTTAATCAACTTTTACTTTAGTAACTATGAAAAATCTATCCTTCGTTTTCCTTTTCTTCCTGACAAATACCCTTTTTTGTCAAACCAGACTGGATACTTTAATCCCCGTAAGAGGTTTTTGTATCGCTGCTCCAAAGACTAATCAGGTTGATAAGTTTGTTCGCTTTATAGAAGAGGAATTAGCTTCCAGAAAAGTAAATACCCTGATTTTAAGGGTGGACTTTAACTACCAATTCAAAAAATACCCGAACCTAAGAGATAGTATCGCTTTGTCTGATGCAGAGGTGAAAAAGTTAGTGGCAGTTTGTCGTAAACATAAAATAAACCTGATTCCTCAGATTAATCTGTTGGGTCACCAAAGTTGGGCCACTAAAACCTATAATCTTCTCGTCCAATATCCTCATTTTGATGAAACGCCTCATGTCAAAATGCCGGAAAAGTTTGTATGGCCAAATCCCGATGGCCTGTATTGTAAGAGTTATTGCCCCTTACATCCCGATGTTCATAATATCGTTTTCAGCCTTGTAGATGAAATTTGTAATGCCTTCGAAGCCACTGATTTTCACGCCGGCATGGACGAGGTGTTTTATCTTGGCGACGATAAATGCCCAAGATGTCAGGGAAGAGATAAAGCAGAACTTTTTGCCGGAGAAGTTAATAAAATAAGAAATCATCTGGCTCTGTCGGACAGAAAGCTCTGGATTTGGGGAGATCGGTTGATCGACGGTAAGACCACAGGTATTGGTGAATGGGAGGGAAGTTATAATCAAACTTTTCGCGCTGTTGATCTCCTTTATAAAGATGTGGTCATTTGTGACTGGCATTATGAAAGACCTGACCCAACCGC
>CAMDWC010000323.1 GCA_945878825.1 Haliscomenobacter hydrossis DSM 1100 | reverse complement strand
CGTTTTTATCATTTAATTGTGGCGGTTTATCGAAAAATAAATAAAGCAATTTACTAAATTCCCTTAAATTGCAGTGTTTTTCGAATGGCTTTAATAATATATGAAATGATGGATAAATCATCGACCAACTTATTTGGTAATTTAGATGGCTTGGATGATAAAAGTTGTAAATCGCTGACCGATGCATTGCTTCGAAATAATTTGAAGGGTTTTGATTATTTGGAGTTTAGAGCGTCTCTTCGCGCATTGGCTAGTTTAAAGATGGAGTCTTCCCAGGTTTTTCAATCTGCTTTTGCCACAGCTTCCGTTATTGGTTTAACTAAAGAGCATTTGGTTAGTTCCGCCGAACATTATAAATCTGTTTTACAAAAGGAGAAAAATTCATTTGATGTTGCGTTGCAAAATCAGGTGAATCAACATGTTGTGGTTAAAAACAATGAAATTCTGGCGCTGGAACAACAAATATCATTGTTTAAACAGCAAATGTCTGAGCTTGAAGCTAAAATTATCAAGAATGAAGCCTTGATAAAATCTAAAAACGAACAGATTATTGAATCTGATTCGAAAATTAATGCCACAAAACAAAATTTTGAAGTTACCTTGCACGCTATCAATAGTGAAATAGATCGTGATATCGATGCAATTAACCTTTATCTGTAAATACTTAAATTATGGCTGATATATCTCAATTTAATAGTGGAAATATGAAACCCAAGTCCTTTTGGTCAAGACCTGAAGGGATTGCCGGCCTTGTTTTTTTGATGACTATCGTCGGGGGCGTTGGTTTCTTGATTTTTTCAAATATTGCCTTCCTTTTAGCTCTGGCTCAAAATGTTTTCTATTTGACTTTAATGATTATCGCCATTGGAGCTTTAGTTTACATGGTGGCGGATCCTCGTATGAGAACGCTCGTATGGTACATGTATAAAAGTTTAATGCGTACCATCACCGGCGCTTTTGTTACCATTGATCCCGTAGGTATTCTAAAAAATTATGTGGAGGATCTGGAGAAAAATTTAGGTAAAATGCGTACGCAAATTGGCTTGTTACGTGGTCAAATAAGGAAACTTCACACTGTTTATGAAGACAATGAAAAAGAGGTGAATGCCAGTATGAAACTAGCGCAGGCTGCTAGAGATGCTGGAAATGAAAATCAAATGTTGCTCAGTTCCAGAAAAGCAGCAAGATTGAAAGAAAGTAATGAAAAATATACTGTTCTTCTCCAGAAAATGGAGATTCTTTATCGTATTTTAACAAAAATGCATGATAATTCTGAAGTGCTTTTGGAGGATACAAGAGATCAGGTAAAGTTAAAAGAACAAGAGAGAAAGGCAATTCGTACCTCTCACTCTGCTATGAAATCAGCCATGAGCATTATTAGTGGAGATCCCGATAAAAGAGCTATGTTCGATATGGCCATGGAAACTATTGCCGATGATGTGGCCAATAAGGTAGGTGAAATGGAGCGTTTTATGGAAATGTCTTCCAATTTTATGGATTCAGTAGATCTTCAAAATGGTGTTTTTGAAGAACAGGGCTTAAAAATGCTGGAAGAATGGGAGAAAAAATCGTCCTTGATGCTACTCGATAGCTCTACATCTTCTTTATCATCTCCATCCATGCTTGACTTGAATCAGAAGGGTTTTTCAAAAGGTGAAACACCAAAAATTTCTGGTTCTTCTTCTTATGATAATCTCTTTAATAGCTAATTTTATGAAAATTACGGTTTTAACAGCTATATTCTTGACCTTAATTTCAATTTTCAAACTGTCAGGGCAGGATAATAAAAAGGTTATGGATTGGGCTAATCTAACAAGATATAAAGAGGCGAATAATGCTTTATTAAAAGAGAAACTATCAACTTCTACTGTCGTACTGATGGGTAATTCCATTACCGAAGGTTGGGTAAGAGAGCGTCCCGATTTTTTTAAAGCGAACACCAATCTGGTGGGTAGGGGCATAAGTGGACAAACTACGCCTCAGATGTTGTTGAGGTTTAAGCAAGATGTTGTTCATCTAAAGCCAAAATTAGTGGTGTTGCTCTGTGGTATTAATGATATTGCTCAAAATACAGGTCCAATTTCTCAAGCTGAAATAATGGATAATATTATTTCTATGTGTGAATTGGCTGTTGCCAATAAAATTGGGGTGATTTTAAGTTCTGTCCTACCCGCCAGTGATTTTCCTTGGCGTCCAGGAATGAACCCTGGCCCAAAGGTGGTTAGTTTAAATGAGGACATTAAAAAGTATGCTAAATTAAAGGGACATATTTATTTGGACTATTATTCTTCCATGGAAGACGGTAATTTAGGTCTTAAACCGGGGTTAAGTACCGATAAAGTTCATCCAACGCCTGCAGGTTACGCTATCATGGAACCTTTATTATTGGCTGCGATTCAAAAAGGGCTCAAGAAACTATAAAGTCTTAATTTTTCTAGCCTTTTCCTGCACCTCTTCATTTAATTTGGTTTTATAGGCAATAAGCTTGTTCTGAAGGTCGCTATCGCTGATGCTCAATATTTGAAGAGCCAGAATACCAGCGTTTTTCGCACCGTTCAATGCTACTGTAGCCACAGGTACGCCTCCGGGCATTTGTAAAATAGAGAGAATTGAATCCCAACCGTCAATGGAATTAGTAGATTTGATGGGTACGCCAATAACAGGTAATGGGGAAATAGCAGCCACCATACCCGGTAAATGAGCTGCCCCTCCTGCTCCGGCAATAATCACTTTTACCCCTCTTACATGGGCGTTTTTTGCAAAAGAATATAATTTTTCAGGCGTTCTGTGCGCAGAAACAATATCTACCTCATAAGAAATGTTAAAAGACTTGATGATATGAACTGCTTCTTCCATTATCTTCATATCCGAATCGGATCCCATTATTATGCTCACTAAAATAGCTTCTTCTTTCATTTGTTTTTTTTCGTAAAACTACTATTTTATGTATCGATTCATACTTCTTTTGGGTCTGTCACTTATTTTTTTTTCGATGAATGCACAGCAAAATCCTGAAATAAAGCTTGATTGGTTCAAGTTTAAGTCAGATAACGGCAAATTTGTTGTTACCGTGCCAGGGGAACTTCGCGAAAAAATAGATAGTTCCAATACGCCTTTAGGCCCTCTCGTTATGCATACTTTTTATTTCCAACCTTCCGCTAATAGTGGACAGTCAAACTTTATGTACATGGTTCAGTATTGCGATTACCCAGAGGGGGCACTCGATGCCAAAGATGAATCTTTTGTCAGTGATTTTTTTGAGTCAACAAGGAATGAAGACGCTTTTAGCATCAATGGAAAGGTTATTTATTTCTCTCCAATCAAGTTAAATACTTTACCAGGTCAGTTTTGGCGGATACATTATAAAAATGATACGGCGGTCATAAAAACAAAAGCCTATTTAATGAAAAACAGGTATTTTGCTATCCAAACCATCACCTTTAAATCATTGGCTTCAAATATGGATACAGATAAATTTTTCGATTCCTTCCAAATACTTGAAAATTAGATACCTTGAATTATCTTTGGTATTCATAAATCTGTCATGGAAAAAATTGCTGTATTTCCAGGGTCATTTGATCCTATCACTGTTGGGCATGTTGATATTGTCATGAGGGCTTTGCCATTTTTCGATAAGATTATCGTTGCGGTGGGGGTTAATGATCAAAAGAAAACATTATTTCCTCTTCCCGACCGATTGAAATGGTTGGATCAGGTTTTTAGGGACGAACCTAAGATTGAAATTGGGAGTTTTGAAAATCTTACTGCCCACTACTGTTCCAGAATTGGAGCTAAATATCTGATCAGAGGTTTAAGAAATGCCTCTGATTTCGATTATGAAAAAACCATTTCTCAACTTAATCATATCGTTGGGAATGGTCTTGAAACCATTTTTTTGATTAGCCAACCAGCATTCAGTCATATCAGCTCAACCATTGTTCGCGAAATTATAAAGGGTGGGGGAGACGCAATTTCTTTTTTACCTGAAAAAATAGTTATTCAACCTTTTTTAAGATAAAACCTTATACTTTAAAACCAAATATTATGGCCAATGCCCTTTTTACCCTTCCAGAAATAAAAAATGAACCGGTT
>CAMDWC010000322.1 GCA_945878825.1 Haliscomenobacter hydrossis DSM 1100 | reverse complement strand
TTAAATTAACGGTAGAAAATTCTACATCCAAAAGAAAGGGTTTCATTCAAAATGACGGGTTTATTTTTCAAAAGGGCATCCACATTATTGGCAACATAAGGAATGGCAAGTGATGGGTGCTCGCCATTATCATCAATAGCACCTTTATATTTTACCACCCATCGATGCTGTTCCTTCCAAATGATAAAGGCGCTTGGAGTATGTTCGGCATCAAATTTTTTTGCAACCAATTGATCTACATCATGTAAATAAGGAAAGGTAAATTTATCGGACTTTGCTTTTACCTGCATATCTTTAAAACTTTCATCCTCATAAACTAAAGTATCCATCGAATTTATGGCAAGAAGAGGAACATTTAAGGATTTATATTTTGCAGAAAGTGCGTTGAGTCTCTTAGAATATAATTTAGCAAAAGGACATTCATTGCAAATAAAAACAACAATAAATCCTTTTGCATCATTGTACGTTGCCGTTGAAATCATTTCATTATTTACATTTTTCAATGTGAAATCTTGAATAATTCTAGGGGTATCTCTACTTGTAAATAAGAGACTAAAAATAAATGGGAAGATGACAAGGTTAGTAAAAGGAATATTTCCAGTCATTTTATTCTGGCTTTATAAAAGTTCTTGAACTCGTCATTTTGCTATGCTGATCTGTTAACAGAAGGTGATAAATACCTGCTTTTAAATTTTGAATATCAATACCATTTTCAAGTTGAGGTTGTGGTAGCATCAATTTCGTTCTGCCTAAAGCATCAATGATTTTGATATAATAAGCAGATTGATTTGGAGAATGGTAGCGAATAAAAATTCTATCCTGTGCCGGATTGGGATAAACTGTAAACTGGTCATTGGAAAAATGCAAATCCCTGTTAGCGGTCGTACTTGTTACAATAAATTGTCCCATCATGCCTTCATCTTCGTGCAAGGCGATATGACAATGGTACATAAATGGGTGCAGAGGATCAGCAAAATCATCAAACTTAGCAATGAATTTTACTACCGAATTGGTGCCGCCAGTTCTTCCGGGTACAAAAACAACGTCCTTCCATCCTGCCTGGGAGGCGTCAGGAGCAACACCATTAATGCTTAGTATGTTAAATTCAACATCGTGGATATGGAATGGATGACCAAATATTGAGGAACTCGTTATTTGCCATATTTCTGTATTGTTTAGTGGAACATTATATTCATTGTAATTAATTTTAAACATCTTGCGATTTATTAAAAAGGCATTTGGTCCTAAAATATTTGGAAAACCAGCGCTATCAGAGATAGTTAATTGTCTGGTTAATTGTGCGTCAGATGCCTTTAAATAGGTATTCGAAGCTAAAGTGTTAGGAATTGTTGTGATTGGAGTTCCTGTTGATGCAATGACATTTATCCTAAGAATATTAAAATCCTTTTTCCCCAAAAAATTGCCAAATGGGCCGTTTACGAAATTTTCTCCACCTGGAATATTATTTCCCAGCAAAGAGTTATAGGCTTTCAAATCGACACTCGACCCATTTTGATTAGTGAAATTTACCAGAATTTCAATCCTTTCACCCGCATGAAGTAGATATTTTGTCTTGGCAACTGGCTCATTTAATAAACCTCCATCTGAGGTAATTACATAAAAAGTACGGCCATCACTAAAGCCTATGTTAAAAGATCTTTCGATAGCAGCATTTAAAACCCTGAACCTCACTACTTGTGCCGGAACGTCGTATTTGGCGCGAAGGGTCATATTAGTTAACATACTATCGCCATAGGGAACGATTGAAAATTGGTTCGAACTATTAAAATCTCTATCTGATAGGATGAGTGGAATGTCATCGATACCATATTTTCTGGGTAAGGCTAATGACTTTTCTTTTGCGTCTCTGACGATTAAAAGTCCGCCAATACCTTTGGTAATTTGTTCCATGGCTATTTCATGTAAATGCGGATGGTACCAATAAGTCGCTGCATCGTTTTTAACCGTCCAATATGGTTTCCAAATTGTATTGGGTGGAATTATTTGGTGTGGTCCTCCATCCATTACTGCAGGAAGATGCATCCCGTGCCAATGAATAGTAACACTATCTTTTAATTTATTTTGAACATTCATCTGAATCAGGTCACCCTTATTGACAAATATGGTAGGTCCCCAGAACTTCCCATTGATTGCACCTGTAATCGTTTGATTACCAGTATTTACAATTTGTGCAAAGGTATCTATGATGCGCAAATTAAAATTGGTACCACTCAGGGTATCTGGAATCCACAGATTATTATAGGATTGGCCTTTAGCATGGAAAGTCAAAAAAATAATAAAGAATAAGGGTAATAATTTTTTTTTCATCTTTTGATTTTAAGATAAGGATTCAAAATACTTTTTATTTAAAGTAAAGGAGAATAAAACGAAATTGTTCTCACTACAGGTTATGAAATAAATAATAAAGATTTTTTAAAGAAGGGAAGATGAAGCTGGATGGAGTCAAAAAATCCTTTTGGGTAAATTTGCAAACTATAGAAATCATTCGACACCTTAGGTGAAATATTCCGTTGTTTTGGTATGAACTTTTCCCAAAGTAGCCTCGTATGATCCTCAATCAAAGACATTTCCATACAATGACCCACCAATAATTTAGGAGATAAGGTAATTATTACTGGTGAAGGTATATTTCGGTTTGTCATTTGAATGGTTAAATCATTTCATTAATTTTCCAAACAATCCCATGGCATCATCCATGACGGAGCCATCTTTATCGGCATCAAGCATATCCAGCAAACCACCCATTCCAGACTCTTTAGCCTTTTCTTGCGCTTTCCCCTTTTGGGTATCCAACAAAGAACTCATGCCTGCTAAATCCAGTCCGCCTTCAGCTTTAGTTTTTGAAAGGGTTTGCATAATTAACGGAGCAATCATACTAAGAAGTCCTCCTGCTTGTGCTGGATTTATCCCTGACGATTTACTCAACTCACTTACCACTTTATCCGATTTTCCACCTAAAATATTGGAAACCAAACTAGTAACATCACCACTGTTCGGACCTCCTTTTGCTACCAGCGCCATAATATCATCCATAACAGAACCATCCTTGTTTTTATCTAAAAGAGATAAAAAACCATGTTCATTATTGGCTGCACTTGCACTTTTTGACTTATTTGCCAATTCTGTCATTAAACTGGGTAAGGCACCATGAGCTGCCTTTTCGGCTTGAACAGGAGAAACTCCTAATTTTTCAGCAATTTCGGTCAATCCACCATTTTGAAGCTGGGACATTATCATTTGAAACATTTCCATCGGGGAAGTATTTAAAAGGGAGATTAAAAAAAGTATTCCCGCCAATATAGGGGAATAGCCAGCATATTTAAAAGAAAATGCGAATAAATTTATTGATTTTCTAAAATCCTCCTTAAATAGTTAAGCTGCCCTGTGTGACGCGATAAGTGACAACTCAATTGAATTAAAAAAAACTGAATGCTTCTACCTTTGTGCTGCGGAGGGGTGTCGGGCATGGGGTCCAATAATTGTTCCGGAGTTAATTTAATGAGGGCATTTTTTACTGAAATCTGAGTGTATCTGATCTCTTGGATCAGTATTTCCTTAGAAAAATATTGGGGTTCAAATTCCTTGTTTTTATCCCTAATATAGCCATCGTTACCTAAAACTTCGCCAATGAAATATCTCAAATTTCCGCATAAATGGTAGGAAATGGTGCCCACGGAATTGATAATTCCCGGATGTGATTTCCATAAGTTTTCTTCTGAAATCTGGTTTACCTCATTAATTACCGCTTCTAAATCACGTTGAAAAATTTCAGAAATATCAGAAATGAATGCATTTTCCATATTAAACAGCTTGTTTGAATGGTTGAACTTTTTCAGTTTTCAGTGATTCTTGGAATGAATCTCCCCACAAAACGGCCGTTTTTTTATCGATGGCCGCTATATTTTCAAAAGATAACTTAGTTTTCCAGTCTTCCGTTGTCCCGGAGCGAAAAAATGTGTTCACATTAAAATGAAAACTACCCGGTTTTTCTGAAATCTTATTTTTCATGTTTTGAAAATCTGTAGCGAATATAATTTCCTTGATATTTTTCATTGGAAGATTTTTACCCGTTAGAAACC
>CAMDWC010000321.1 GCA_945878825.1 Haliscomenobacter hydrossis DSM 1100 | reverse complement strand
GCATTCAGGAAAAGGACCAAAAGGATATTTCCCTGAAAATCACGGTGTAATTTTTTTGAATCCTCCATGTTTTATTAAACCAGCATTGGCCGGCTATTCATAACGAAGAGATTCTATCGGATCTAATTCTGCTGCCTTCATAGCGGGATATAAGCCTGAGAATAAACCAACTAACGTACAGGTAAACACCGCTACACTAATCCAGAGCCAGGGAATTAAAAAACTTCCGCCCATTAAAAGAGTGACACTATTCCCAATGAGCACACCAAAAATAATGCCCACAATACCGCCCATTAGACTGATAAATATAGCTTCCGTTAAAAATTGAATGAGTATGACCCGTTTGGTTGCTCCTAAAGCTTTTGAAATACCAACTTCCCGGGTACGTTCCGTAACAGAAACCAACATGATATTCATGAGGCCAATGGCAGCACCAAGAAGGGTGATTACCCCAATAACCACAGCAGCTAAGCGTAAATAAAGGGTGTTTTCTTTAATGACATCAATTAAACTGTCGCTTCGTTGTATCTCAAAATCATTGTCATCCCAGGTGCGAAGTTTTCTTATATTCCTCAATAAACCTGTAGCCACGGCAATACCATAGTCAATTTGAGTAGGTTCGTTTACAGCTACTAAAATACTATAATTTGAATTGGCATTAGCGTAGTATTTTTTACCCGTTGCTAAAGGAATAATCACTCGGCGGTCTTCATTTCCGCCCATGGCGGAACCTTTAGATGCCAGAATACCAATTACTTTTATTTTTAGTTTCCCTATAGAAATGACTTTATTAAAGGCTTTTTCTGGCTTCCCGTCAAAAAGTAGATTCACGATATCAGCGCCAATAATTCCTATGGGTAAACCGTCTAAGGCTTCTGATGCTGAAAAATTTCGACCTATAGCCACATCAAATCCTTTTGCCTCCAGATAATTTTCATTTACGGCATAAATAGAGGTATTTGGATTGGTTTTAGTTTCACCAAAACCCACCGCCGCATTTCTGGTGCAAGTAAATGAAATAGAGGTTTCCGCAGGGAAAATAAACCGCTCTTTAAAATCAACGGCTTCTCTGTAAGTAAAAATTTTACCTCTTTTTTCAACAAATCCACCTCTTCTTCCTCTTGCTCCATCAGAGGATAGCGGGTCAATTTCAAAAACATTGGCGCCAAGAGATGAAAAACTATCGTTCAACGAATAAATGGTGCTGTCAATAGCTGTTAAAATACCTACTAAAGCCATGATGCCAAAGGCGATAATCATCAAGGTTAAAATAGCACGCAATAAATTTGCTCGGATAGACCGGAGGGCTAAACGAATATTTTCAAGTAGATTCATTTATATACTAATTAATTCGAGCGCAATATAAGAATAAGGAGGTTGGTACTGCACTTAAATTAGATAAATAGAGCCATTCCTTAGATAGATAAATGTATTTTGTCCTTGCATCCCCGTTGGACTTACCTATATTTGTTGAAAAAATGTTTCGCTCAATCCTGATGTCCTTCCTTTTTACGCTTGTTTTTTCATGCTCCCAAAAGGGGGAAGTGAACAATCAAACAACTTCTTCTTTTTTTTCTATGATAGATTTTATGGCGGAAGAGAAAAATTGGATGGGAAATAACAAAATATCTTTAACTAAAACTTTATCGTTAAACGGAGAAACAGATACCTTATATTTAGATCAGCCAAATTTTGCATCGGAGTTGGATGCATTCATAAAATCTGATATTAACAGACCGTCACTCTCCGACAAATATAGCGTAGATTCTATTTTCAGTTCAGGTAGGTTATATAAAATTACCTACACAGCTAAAGATGAAAAGGTAAATACAAGAAAGCTCAGCATTCAATTTGATAGGCATAATAAAGTGGGACTTATTGACATCAGATTGTTTAACGGTACGCCAATTACTAAAAATGTTCAACACCTTATATATAGGCCAAATAATGGATATGTTATAAAGAATGAGCAGTATTTTATGGGAAATAAAGACGAAATAATGGTAGTAGGCTCTTTTAAACAAAAAAGGAGATAGTCATACTATCTCCCCGTGTTCAACAGTGTAAAGGGTAATCTATAAATTTTTTTATGCTGAAAACGGGAGCAATTATCTATGACGTAAATATATATTAAACTTAGTTATTATTTGTATTTTTTTTAAAAAAAAAAGAGGCAGCGCTAAAAAAAATGCACTACCTCCGCCCTAACCAAATAAAACCAAATTATTTTAAAGCATTTTACTGCTCATTGTGATTGTAGCAAATAAATAATGTTAATTTTCAAAATATTTCATAAAAATAGTAATTTATTTGAATTTTTACAAATTTTATAAAGGGCAAAAGAATGGGAACGATTTTTTTAAAATGGCATTACCATAGAATAGTTTTTAATTTCTCTTTTTCCCAAATAAAAATTTTTGTAGAAAGGGAATCAAGAAATTAATTTTTTTATCATAGAAAGTAAAAACTTTTTATTTTTCAATTAAAACGTTAAAATAAAACATTATGAAAAAAATAGGGACACTATTTTTATTTCTAATTATTTCCATTTTTGGGCTAAATGCGCAGGCTCCAAAAGCAAATAATGAGGACGCTTTTTTTATTCGGAAAATATATAATGAAGCCTTGACAAGCAATGTTTCGTATGAATGGTTGACCTTCCTTTGTAAAAAAATCGGGGCTCGTATCAGTGGTAGCCCTCAGGCCGCCGCCGCTGTAAATTATACAAGACAAATACTTGACACGCTCGCTTTAGATAGTGTTTGGCTGCAACCTGTTATGGTTCCTCATTGGGACAGAGGGGAGAAGGAGGTAGTTCGTATCGTCGGATCAAAAAGTCAGGGTGACATTTCTTTGCGCGCGCTTTCATTAGGAAATTCTATAGGAACTGGTCCGGCTGGACTAACTGCTGAAGTGCTGGAGGTGAAGAGTCTGGATGAACTAGACCAATTAGGGAGCAGTCAAATTGCAAATAAAATTGTCTTTTTTAACAGACCAATGGACCCAAGACCGCTTAATACTTTTAATGCGTATGGTTCAGCAGCTGATCAACGGGGTTCTGGTGCAGCCAGAGCAGCAAAATATGGTGCAGCAGCCGTTTTAGTGCGTTCTTTAACGAACCAGCTTGACGCTCATCCTCATACAGGTGGAATGAGTTACCAACCTGGGATTCCGCAAATTCCAGCCTTGGGCATCAGTACCTTAGATGCTGAGATTTTAAGTGATTTACTTAAAAAAGAAAGCGTTAATGTCTATATCAGAAATACAAGTCGCATGCTCTCCGATAAATTATCCTATAATGTCATCGGGGAAATAAAAGGGACGGAATATCCAGATCAGGTCATCGTAGTAAGCGGACATCTCGATTCATGGGACGTTGGTGAGGGTGCCCACGACGATGGTACTGGTTGCGTTCAGTCTATGGAGGTTTTACACCTTTTCAAGAAATTGGGGTACAAACCTAAAAGAACTATTCGCTGCGTATTATTTATGAATGAAGAAAATGGCCTGCGAGGGGGTCGAGAATATGCAGCGCAAGCTCTATTAGCCAAGGAAAAGCATTTTGCGGCCATAGAATCTGATAGAGGTGGATTTACCCCTCGTGGATTTACTTGTGAAAGTTCAAATCCTGATTTTGAAAAGCAATTAAAAAGGCTAAATGAATCCTTCTTTTTATTGGAATCGTATGGCTTATTCCTAAAACCAGGAGGTTCCGGAGCTGATATTGGTCCATTAAAACCTCAGGGCGTATTTTTGGTTGGTTTTGAACCTGATTCACAACGGTATTTCGATTTTCACCATACAGCTACTGATGTTCTCGAAGCCGTAAATCCCAGAGAATTAAAATTAGGTTCAGCTTCAATGGCCAGTTTAATATTTTTAATGGATAAATTTGGACTTTAAAACAAATTTATGCTGGACGAAAACTTAGTTGAAGTAGGGAATCTTTGGTTTAAACCAATTATTCCTGAAGAGCTTATAAAAGATAAGGTGAATGAAATGGGTATTCTCCTCGGAAAAGAACTCAATGGTAAAAATCCAATCCTTATTGGCGTCCTGAATGGTTGTTTCATTTTTATGGCAGATTTGGTCAGGGCGATGAATATTCCTTGCGAA
>CAMDWC010000320.1 GCA_945878825.1 Haliscomenobacter hydrossis DSM 1100 | reverse complement strand
GGCGGTATTGGTACGCCAAATCCGGTAAAGGAAAATAAGGGCGATTTGTTTGTTAGGGCTATGGTTATTGAAAAAGGGGAGACTATATTTGCCATCGTTAGCGTCGATTTTTTGGGTTGGACTTCTATTCTTGGTAATCGGTCGCGTGCCCTAATAAAGGGCATTCCTCCCGAAAATATCCTCATCGGTGCTACTCATACGCATAGTGCACCTGATCCTTATGGATTTCCTGATATAAATGGGAAAACTTTTGCCGATATTAAATATCTGGATGGGTGTGTACAGCAAATTGCCGATGCAGTTAATGAGGCCATAGCTAATAAACAACCGGCTTCCTTGAAAATTGCAATGGATGAGGCGGTTGGGAAAATTGCTTATAATTATTATGCGCCAGCCTTATACGACCCACGATGTGGTGTCATTCAGGCATTGGCTACTTCCGGGCCAAGGATGGGGCAACCGATAGCTACGCTTGTAAATTATGCCGTTCATCCTGAGGTGCTTGGAAATAAACAGGGAATATTAAGTCCGGATCTCTGCGGTCCTCTATATAGTAAAATTGAAAAGGAAACCGGCGGTATGGCGCTTTTTATGAATGGTGCCATTGGAGGGATGGTCACCGCCGATACGCGTCTTGAATATGGAAAAGAGGGGCAGGGACAAAAAGAAGATAATTCCTGGGAAGAATGTATTCGTATAGGTGAATTGCTTGCCAGCGAATCCCTTAGGATTATCCAAAAAGCTCCTGTTTTAGATAATCCTGCCGTTTTTATTGCTTCCCGTCCCCTAACTTTTCCCGTTGAATCTGATATCATGCGTTTTATTATTCAGAAATCATCGATGAAATATGAATCGTTTTCAGATAATAAAGTGACTACCCAGCTTAATCTGATCAATATTGGTCCTGCGCAAATTCTTACCGTTCCAGGTGAAGCTATGCCTAATGTGGGCTATTATGTGAAACGCAATATGAATACGACCATGCCTTTTCTTTTTGGCTTGACTAATGATGCTTTTGGCTATATGCTGGCGAAAGTGGATTTCCAGAGTTTTAAACGATATGAATACGTCACCCGCACCAGTTTGGGCGAAATGACGGCTGAAATTTATATGGAACAAGCGTTAAAATTAGTGAAAGAAAGTCCTGCCGCAACGGCTAAGTAAAATCTTTTTGTTATGCTTAAGTATCGTTTTTTATTCCTGATCTTCCTGTTGACAAAAGCTTCCGTAGCCTGGTCTCAGGTGGTTTCATCAGGCTTAATATTTCCCGAACAAGAAAAGCATGTACACGGAAGTAGCCTGGTTTCTCTTCCTAATGGCGATTTTCTTTGCGTTTGGTTTTATGGTAACGGAGAAAGAACGTCTGATGATGTGAAATTAATGGGTGCCCGACTTGAAAAGGGTCGTTCTTCCTGGTCAGAGCCTTTCCTGATGGCTGACACGCCGCATTTACCCGATTGTAATCCTGTGCTATTCCTAAATCAAGATAGAAAACTATTCCTGGTGTGGATTGCTGTTCAGGCAAATCTTTGGGAACAATCTATTTTAAAAGTGCGCACCTCGGTCGATTTTTTGAAACCCGGTCCGCCCATTTGGCAATGGCAAGATAATATTCTGCTCAAGCCAACCGATACTTTTGCTAAGGAAATTAAGGAAAAACTGAAAAGTTTACCCTCACACGGTATAGGTTGGGCTGGTTATGCACCAAAATATGATGAAATGATAACCAATGCAGCAAACGATGCGGCAAAAAGAAGTATTGGGTGGATGACCAGAATAAAACCCTTGCTATTAGGCGAAAATAGGATATTGCTTCCTCTCTATTCCGATGGATTTAATCTCTCCATGTTGGCAATATCCGACGATAAAGGGGAGACCTGGAAGCCTAGTCTGCCTATTGTAGGTAGAGGTCCAATACAACCTGCATTAATCCAGAAAAAAAACGGCGATATTTTGGCCTATATGAGGGATAGCGGCGACGAACCACCGATGGTTCATCAAAGTATTTCAACAGATAACGGGGAATCCTGGACAGCTACCCAAAAAACAGCTATTCCCAATACAGCCAGTGTAGAATTATTGAGACTTAAGGACGGAAGAATAGCCTTTTTGGGAAATGATATTGTGGATGGTCGTTATCGTTTGAGACTTTATCTGTCAAAAGATGAGGGAGAAACCTGGTATTTTAAATTTCCCGTAGAAGAGGAGAAACCGGGAAAGGGAAGTTTTTCTTACCCCTCTTTAATTCAATCCAATGACGGGCTCATCCGCTGTACCTATTCCTATAATAAAGGAAATAATGAAAAATCAATAAAGTATGTGGTGTTGGATCCCAAAAAATGGCCATAACATTTTGCGAATATGAATGTTGTACGTATAATATTTTTAAAATAAACTAATGTTTTTAACCGATTTTTTTGGCCGCCTTCACCCCTTATTGGTGCATTTACCTATCGGCATTTTGCTCTTTGCCTTTGCCCTTATTTTATTTCAACGTTTTCAAAAAGTTGAGGTGGAAGTCGCCATTTCTTTTGCCTTATTATTAGGTTCCATCTCAGCTGTGTTTGCCAGTGCGGCAGGATGGTTTTTAGCACAATCTGGAGAATATGACGCCGATCTGGTGTTCCAACATCAATGGATGGGCATTGGTACGACCATTTTTAGCTTTGCAGCCTATTTTTTTAAACGAATAAGAGATATTTTAACTACCGTGTCGGTTTGTGCCTTAACGCTCACAGGACATTTTGGAGGTAATCTGACGCATGGTGAGGACTATCTTTTCCCGAAAAAGAAAAGTGCCCCTTTGCAAACCGTTGCCATAAAAGATACTTTTCAGCAAGCTGATTCAAAGGTTTCATTGGCTGCATTGTCTTCTTCAAATAAACCAAATACCATTCAGACCCAATCAAATGTGCCAAATAATAAGATAGTAACATTGCCTTTTATTTTCAGAGATGCTGTCTTACCCATATTGGAAAAGAAGTGTTTCAGTTGCCATTCGGTAACAAAAAAGAAAGGTGGTTTGCGCCTCGATACAGAAGAATATATTCTCTTGGGTGGCAAAAATGGGGCAATCCTTACCGCGGGTAATCCTGAAAATAGTTCGCTATATCTTTACATGTTGTTACCTGAAGACGATGATAATCACATGCCGCCTAAAGGTAAACCGCAACTTACCCCTCAAGAAATAGCTATTTTCCATCAGTGGATTAATCAAGGTGCCTCTTTTCGGGAGGAGATGAAGGTTTTTCTTGACCATCAGGAAGAAAAAAAGGAGGTGATTGAAACTAAATCGGTCAATGTTTCGTCACCAAAAACGTCAGTCACGACTTCTTTTGTTCAGGATGTTGAAGGAAATATTTTGAAAAATAAGATGGAAGCGGTTCCTCCCTCGTTATTGAATCAATTAAAACAGCAAAATATTATTGTCAGTAATTTTGGAACAAATTCAAATTATCTAATGGTAAATTTTGTGAATGTGAAAGATTATCGCTCCACTTTGATAGATGATGTGCTGAAATTAGGTGATAAAGTGGTTAGATTGCGTTTGAGCCAACAGCCAATAAACGATTCAGATATTAAAAAATTAAGTGGGTTGAAAAATATTACCCGCTTAAATCTTGAAAAAACACCTATTACTGATCTGGCGTTGAACTATGTAAAAAATCTGCCAAACTTGGAGCAGATAAATCTATATGGTACCAATATTACCGATAATGGATTATTGGAATTGGCAAATTGTGCTCAGCTGAAGGTGGTTTTTCTTTGGCAAACTAAAACGTCGGCAAAGGGAATTGAACAATTGAAGAGGTCATTGCCCAATGTGCAAGTGGAAATGGGTGGCGTTCAATTTGCAAAGCCCGATACCGCAAAAACAAAAAATTTAGATTAACTTAGAGCGTCTTCCTAATGTACTAAAATGAACTTTAATGAATATTTTTGAGGAATATAACCATAAAATGAACCGTCGGAACTTCCTTTCCGGAAGTGTTTTAGGTCTCGGTGCTACGGCCTTGAGTGGTTTAATGAACGATAACAATCTGTTTAACAATGATTTGCAATTGCCTCATTTTGCACCGAAAGCAAAGCGAATCATTTACTTGTTTCAAAGTGGCGCCCCGTCACAACTTGA
>CAMDWC010000319.1 GCA_945878825.1 Haliscomenobacter hydrossis DSM 1100 | reverse complement strand
GTTAGCAAAACCAAGATGATATTTTATAATTAAAGAAAGAGGCTACCCTGTTTTGCAGGATAGCCTCTTTTTCATTTAGGATTTAAATCAAAACAGAAAACCCAATAATGGCATTGAAACCGGGTGCTACTATGCCAGAACTGTAGGTTCTATACCTTTGATTCGTTAGGTTTTCAAGGCCAATATTTAAGGTGCTAGATTTAAAAACGGTAAACATTCCTTTAATGTTTAAGGTGTACCAACTGGGTGAATAGGGTTTTCCATTTTCATCTCTGGCATAAATGGCTGGTTTTTGGCGTTCCTCTTCATTTAAATTTTCATAAGGGACGGATGCACTATAAACTGCGTTTAGCTGAAGATTCATTTTTCCTTTTTTATAACCGAGCGCGCTCAATCCAAAAGCTGGTGCAGCATGTCGCGATCTGCTGGTAGCACCACTGTTCATCTCTTCTTTCCCCATTTGAAAATTAAATCGACTGGAGAGATAAAAACCCAAAGGCAAATCGAGTTCAAACCCTACATGAAAACCATAAATTTCTGCAAATGATGAATTTTGAATGCTATATGCTTTACTCAATTTGCCATTATATAGGATGCTATCTTTTCCTTCCACTTTAGTTGCCCTGCGAACCATCGCATTTTGGAGATAAGTATAATATCCAGTTAGATCTATTTTTAGCGCATTTCCAATTAATTTTGAAACATTTAACTCTCCATTATAGGCAGTTTCAGCCGATAAATTGACATTTGGAACTACTACCTCTCCAGCTACAAAATCGAATAATTTGCCCATGTCATCTACATTGGGTGCACGAAACCCAGAGGAGGCATTCAGGCTAATTTTAGTGTTGTCATCAGGTGAAATGACAAGTCCTGCATTACCACTAAAGGCTCCGTTCTGGATATTCGTTGTTTTAAATGCAAAAGGGAAAAAGGCCAGATTCCGCGAAAAATCAGCCTCCACGTTAAATAAATTATATCGAATACCCAGTTGTGCGATATATTTTTTTGAAACAGGATATTGGTAATTTCCAAAAATGGCGTAGCTATTCCACCGTGCCTGAGGATACCGGTCGGCGACTAAAATAGGTGCTTCTGTTTGTATGTTTTTAGCCTTTGCCTGAGAACTGACTTTGTTCCCAACAGATTCCAAACCATAATAAAGAATGCCTTTTTTTAACGTTTTTTTCAAATCGATATTGATAGAAAGGGCATTTACCTTTTCAACTTGCGTCCTTAATCTATATCTGTTGCTTCCCGAAAAATTTCTGTCTATTCTGCTTTCTTCAAAATATTGATGGGCCATTCGAAATGTTAAAGCGTCATACAAGAGATTATCCCCAAAATGCTGAACTGAAAAATGATTCATTTGCCAAATCTGTGGCCCATAATTCCAAACAGCTGAAACAGGCATTCCAGCAGTATTCACCTCTATCAGCCTGTCATAACGTGGATAGGAAGTGGTAGCAGAACGATGAAATCCATATTGAATTTCCCATCTTTCTGAAGGCTTATACAAAAATTTTTGCATTACATTTTGTTGATCATAGCCGGAAGGTACTTGAATGCGTGGATTAGCATTTTGAATAATTATATCCATATTTTCGACCTGATCTACATAGTATGGCCTCAGATAACTATCTGGTCCATATTTTCCCATTTTTAAATCTCCAAATTGGTTAAAACTATAACTGGTAACGGAAGCAAGTTGCTTTGTCCCAATATGAAATGTTCCATGTGTGGTTTCTTCTTTATTTGCGGAGGAATATCTCGAACTTATATTGGCATGGATATCCCATTTTTTGTCAACAGATAATCGCGGTTTAATGGTCTGAAAATTCATTACACCTCCAATGGCATCACTGCCATAAATTACTG
Organism: Haliscomenobacter hydrossis DSM 1100; assembly: GCA_945878825.1. Taxonomy (GTDB): domain Bacteria; phylum Bacteroidota; class Bacteroidia; order Chitinophagales; family Saprospiraceae; genus BJGN01. Next base: position 2,264 of record CAMDWC010000319.1, on the reverse strand, counting down.
ATCCGGGTCCAAATATAACCTCCGTATTCTCAATAGTAAATGGATCCAGTGAAATAACATTTTGAAGATTACCCGCTCTGAATATGGATGTATTCATTCTGACTCCATCAATGACATAAAGCAATCTGTTTGTTGAAAATCCTCTAATCATTGGGCTTCCACCTCCTTGCTGACTCTTTTGAATAGAAACTTCTCCAGAAATTCCCAATAAATCAGCCGCCGTTTGAGGTTGTAATAATTGAACGTCACTTGTTGAAATGGTACGTATTTTTGACGGAATACCTTTTGACGATTCCTGCCATCTGGAGGCTGAAATCACCATTTCATCCAAAGTTATACCTGCTTCTTCCAGGTATATAATGAATTTTTTTTCCTTTATAGATGAATAACTTACTATAACGGGCTTATATCCAAGGTAACGGATATCAATTTTTTCAACGGACATAAATGGGGAGAGATCTACCTGTCCATTTTTGTTGGTTATTCCCTGAATATTTGGATTTTCACTGTGGAGAAGAACCGATTCCAACGGTATTTTTCCCTCTTTACTTAATATGGTGGCAGTTTGACCATGTCCGATATGGATGAAGCCAAAAACCAAAAACCATGATAAGATTATCCTCATGGAAATGATTTAAACGTTGCTAAAATGATAAATGGTAAAAATGGTTTAATAACGTAATCGGGGAGGCGGACTAAGAGATTGTACTAATAAGAGGCCAGTAAATGTAATGCTTGTAATAGGTTTATTACGCCCATTCTCAGAGGTTTCTACCCCGTTAAACGGATTAAATATAAAATAGATTGATTTATAATAATCTGAAAATGTAAATGGAAAATGGTTTGCAGGGTTCGAAGTATCTATCCCGGCATGTAGCAGTTTTTGCTTATTTTTCTTAGTCGCCGTTTCAGCTTTATCCCACCAACAAAGGTATTGTAATGAATCCCCAACATCGGTGACTTCAACCACATCATACATTTGGCCATTGTATTCAAATTCTTTATCATGTTCCCACTTTAGTAACTTAGGAATTTCTTTTTTAAAAAAAGTTAACTTAACCAATTCATTTTCAGGTATTCCTTCCTCTAGTTTACGTTGTACGGCTTCTTGAATAACCTTTTGTTGAAGAGATAAATACAAATAGGTCCCATAAAATGGGGCAATGAAAAGAACCATGAAAAAAAAGGGAACTATTTTTTTCACCTTTATTTACCTCGTTTATAATCGATGTAGGAATAAATAATAGGAATTAATGTGATGATCAGAAGGGTCACAATAAAAATAGGTAGAAATACTTTTTCATCACTTATGAGAATAGAGCCTAACAACAGGGCTATACCTCCAATAATCCAAACTTTTGATCCTAATTTATGGGTATTATACCAAACGCGTTCATCCTCTAACGTCCATGGTGTTCGGATGCCTATATAATAATTGGGTTTCATATCCTTAAAATAATTACCCAACACGGCAAACAAACCACCGATAAATCCAAAAAGTATAGATGTGTTTGAAATTTTGCCGGCCAGACTGGTATATAAAATATAAGTGGTCAAGATGGAGAAGAAAACGCCCATAAAAAACCTGATGGCATAATATTTATTATCCTCCAACGAAAGGTTGTGTTTAGGATCAATTTGCGGAAGGACCAACATTAAAAAATAAATGCCTACACCCAAACTGCCTGGCAAAAAAATAAGAAATTGTTTAGATGACCAACCATCTGCCTCACCAGCCAGATTAAAATGGGTGGGTACAATATCGGGCAATTGGTTCCAGATTTTAAACAAGTAAACATAAGGTATGATTAAAAACAACCACAATATCAGTTCGCGATATACTTTTTTTGACATAACTATGTTGTTTTGATTATTTCCAATAGTCAAATATAATGGTTTAAAGGGTTTACAATGTTTATATTTGTAAAAAAAGTTGATATGAGGATTTTTATCATTTTTACACTATTATACATAAATCAAACATTTGCTTACCTAAATGCTCAAGGTATTGACCCTTGGGTGATAGAAGCAGAAAATTGGGATAAGGAAAAATATGCCGGCGTGACGGTGGCTAATGGTATGATTGGCATTGTTTCTTCTCAGGAACCTTTTAAAGTGAAAGATGTCGTTTTATCAGGTGCTTATGATTTATATGGCAGAGGTAGGGTCAGCAATTTCCTAAGAAGTTTTAATCTTTTGAATATGCAGGTGGGCATAGACGGGGAACAGATTAACAAGGGGAATATTCAACATTTAAAGCAACA
>CAMDWC010000318.1 GCA_945878825.1 Haliscomenobacter hydrossis DSM 1100 | reverse complement strand
AAAGCTGGTGTAGAGGGCGTATTAATTGGTGCTTATGCCGCACTAAATGGTGTTTTTGGAAATCGTCTTGAAGGTCCAAACCACTGGGTAACAGGTAGTATCTGTGGTGGTGAGGCTAATAAGGGAACTGACCCGGGTGACTATTCTTCCATTAACCCTATGCAACGTTATGAAACGGATCCAACCCAAGGCGATCTTTCCTCTTTATGGAGAGGCCGTTATGAAGGCATAAGCCGTTGTAACACAGTGCTTCGTCTTCTCTCCCAGGCAAAAGATGTCAGCCCGGCAGATGCTGCCAGAATTGCTGGAGAAGCAAAATTGTTAAGAGGTCATTTTTATTTTGACCTTAAAAAACACTTTAACAGTATTCCATACTTTGACGAAAAAACGCCTGCTTCTGAAATTCCGAAAGTAGCAAATTCTCCAGCCGTTTGGGACAAAATCGAAGCTGATTTCCAGTTTGCTTTCACCAACCTACCTGAAACACAAGGTCAGGCCGGTCGTGTAAACAAGTGGGCCGCTGCAGCTTACATGGGTAAAGCTAAACTTTACCAAAAGAAGTATGCCGAAGCTAAAACCTGGTTTGACAATACCATTACTAATGGTAAGACAACTAACGGAAGAAAATATCAATTACTTGAAGATTTTACTCAAATCTTTAACGCTGAGTTTGATAATCATGCTGAAGCAGTTATGGACGTTGAATCGTCTATGAATACAGGTAACGTAGCGAATGCAAACTACTATGATGACCTTAACTATCCTTATAATACAGGTTTAGATGGTCCTGGTAACTGCTGTGGATTCTTCCAACCTTCTTTTGATATGGCAAATACTTTCCGCACAAAAGACGGTCTTCCTCTTTTAGATGGTACGTATAATAGTGACGCCAATGCCTTAAAGCATGACTACGGTGTTGAATCTAGTGCTCCATTTACACCTGATGCAGGTCCGGTGGATCCACGTTTAGATCATTCCATTGGTCGTCGTGGTATTCCATATCTTGACTGGATTGCGCACCCGGGTAAAGCATGGATTCGCGCTCAACCTTATGCTGGTCCTTATTCTCCAAAGAAATATGTTTACTATAAGACTCAGGAAAATAAATTGACTGACGGTAGCTCATGGACACGTGGTTATGCCACTATGAATTACACTATCATTCGTTTTGCTGATGTTCTTTTAATGGCAGCTGAAGCTGAAATTGAAGCTGGTTCTTTGACTAAAGCCAGAGAATTAACAAACCTGGTTCGTGCCCGTGCCGCTAATAAAGCTCACTGGGTTAAAAAAGCTGACGGAACACCTGCAGCTAATTATGTGATTGCCCTTTATCCTGAATCAGCCTTTGCTTCTAAAGCTTCAGCAAATGAAGTAGTTAGAATGGAAAGAAAACTTGAACTATCAGGTGAAGGCCACAGATTCTTCGACCTAGTTCGTTGGGGTATCGCTGAACCAGTGCTAAATGCTTACCTTAGAAATGAAGCTAAAATTTTAGTAACTAAATTTGGTGGTGCTAAATTTACGGCTGGAAACGATGAGTATTATCCAATTCCTCAACGTGAAATTGATTTACAAGGTACCGTTCTAAAACAAAATCCTGGTTATTAATTAACTCCTTTTGTTTTATAAAAAAGGGTGCCTCAATGCGTAAAATTGAGGCGCCCTTTTTAATTTTACATGCACTTTAAATAAAAGTTTATGCGTATTTTAATTAACCTGTTTTGTCTCTCCCTTATCCTTTCTTGTGATAAAAAAGAGTTCCTGTTTACAAAAATAGATGCCACAGATTCAGGTGTCTCTTTTGAAAATAAAATAACGGTTAATGATACCCTAAATGCCCTGGTGAGTGAGTTCGTTTATAATGGGGGTGGTGTTGCTATCGCCGATTTGAATGGCGACAAATTGAATGATTTGTTTTTTACTGCGAGCCAATCTGATAATTCTCTTTACATAAATAATGGGAATTTTAAGTTTATTGAAACATCTAAAATATCAGGTACCCAGAAACCCTCTAACCAATTTTGGTCATCTGGCGTAACTATCATCGATATTAATTTAGATGGCAAACAAGACATCTATGTGTGTAATACGCTAAATGGAAAGGCCGATTACCGAAAAAATTTCTTATATATTAATAATGGCAATAAGTCCAATGGTACGCCCACATTTACTGAAATGGCCGCTGAATATGGTTTAGCAGATACGTCCCATGCTTCTCATGCACAATTTTTTGACTACGACCTGGACGGTGATCTCGATGTTTTTATCGGCGTTAATTGGGTGGAAGAAAAATATCCTCACGAATTTATTGAAAAACGTATCGGAAAAGAGGCCTTAAACCGCGATAGACTTTTTAGAAATGACTGGAATGATAAATTAGGACACCCCGTTTTTACCGATGTTGCGGAAGAAGCGGATATTCAATTGGATGGTTATAGCCATAGTACCCTAATTGTCGATTTTAACGAGGACCACTACCCAGATATTTATGTTGCTAACGATTTTGAAAGTGATGACCTTATTTTCATAAATAATAAGAATGGTACTTTTACCAATCACGCAGCGTCAATTTTCAAGCATATCAGTCTGACAGCTATGGGAAGTGACGTTGGTGATGTTAATAATGACGGCCTGCAAGACCTTTTAACCACTGAAATGCAGCCTTTTTATAATAAGAGGAAAAAATTGTTTCAGGGGGAAAGCAGTTATCAAAGGGAAATTTTCACCAAAAGATTTGGCTATAATCATCAATTCATGAGAAATACCTTGCAGGTAAACCAGGGAGTTAATCCTAAAACTGGGTTGCCTGTATTTTCAGAACAAGGTATGTTTTCAGGAATTCATGAAACTGACTGGTCATGGACCGCGCTATTTGCAGATTTTGATAACGATGGACATCAAGATGTTTTTATTTCTAATGGTTATCCCAAAGATGTTACCGATCATGATTTCTCTATTTTCCGATCCTACGCCAGTCGATTAGTAAGCACAGAGGAATTATTAGCTGCCGTTCCCGAGGTGAAATCTCCTAATTTCCTTTTTAAAAATAAAGGTAATCTCTCCTTTGAAAATATAACTGCTCCCGCCGGAATGCAAATTCCCAGCTTCTCAAATGGTGCAGCTTATGGCGATTTAGATAACGATGGTGATTTAGATTTAGTGGTGAATAATATTTATGATAAAGCCTTTGTTTTTAAAAACAATGTACTCCCTGAAAAACAAAATTATATCCGCTTAAAATTAATCGGGTCCGATAAAAATCCTGAGGCTATCGGTGCCTCGGCCATCATTTATAGCAAAAACCATAAACAAAAGCAATCTTTGCTTTCAGGTAGAGGATATTTATCACAATCGGAATTAGTATTTCAGTTTGGACTAAACCAGGAAAAAAAGGCGGACTCTATTCAAATTATTTGGCCAGGTGGTTATTTACAAACTATTTATAATGTCAATGCAAATCAAACGAAAGTAGTAAACTTTGACAAAAATAAAATGTCAACAGAACAGATATTTCCAAAAAATAATTCAACGATTTTTACTGAAAATGCAGCCGAATTAAATCTTAATTATCTCCATACAGACAAAGATTTTATTGATTTTAATATTCAAAGAACCCTCCCACATAAACTTTCCCAATATGGGCCTGCCATTGCTGTTGGTGACCTAAATGGCGATGCACTCGACGATTTTATGGTCAGTGGAAGTAAGAACCAGGACCAGACTATTTTTTACCAACTGGAAAATGAACAATTTGAACCAAAAAGTTACCATTTCAAAAATACCGAAGCGGGTGATGAAGAGGATGCCGGAATTTTAATCTTTGATGCTGACGGAGATGGCTTAAATGACCTTTATTTTGCCCGGGGCTGTGCTCAATTTGAACCAAATAATCCATTGTATAAAGACCCGTTATTCCTAAATAAAGGAAATAAGATATTTGAACCTCAGATCAATGCCTTACCAACTATCACCTCAAATGGTTCCTGTGTAAAAGCGGCAGATGTTGATAATGACGGCGATTTAGATTTATTTATTGGTAGTCGATCTCTTCCTTTTAGTTATCCCCTACCCGACAGGTCTTTTATACTTATAAATGAAAGTAAAAAGGGTAAACCTTCCTTTCGAGACGCCACTGCCGAAATTAA
>CAMDWC010000317.1 GCA_945878825.1 Haliscomenobacter hydrossis DSM 1100 | reverse complement strand
TCATAATATTCTTGAGTTAATTGCTCTGTCCATACAGTCGGTTTTGAACCATCATATAAAGCTAAATAAGTAATCGGGTTTTCCTTACTGGCTGTGTGCCAGTGCTCGGTGTCTTTACCACATCTTATAACATCTCCTTTTTTTATAATGATGGCTTCTTTCCCTCTTTCTTGATAATAACCTTCCCCATCCACAACTATAAGTACTTGCGGTGTAGCGTGTTTATGCCAATCGAGGGTGGAGTTTTTTCTAAAAGTTGCTTTAGTAATATTGAAATTCAATTCGGCATCGCCTTGAAGTACACCATTTAACCACGCTTCACCTATGTAATGCGTATTAGGCGCCTTTGGCCCTTCTATTAAATAAGAACTTACGATGTAGTCTGCCTTTTGTGAAAAGGATATAAAAGGAATCAAAAAAAATAACAGTACGGTTGACTTTTTCATTTTAATATTAATTTGAAATAAATATAGCAAAAAAAAGGGGAAAGATGCAACTACTCTAACCCTCTGAAAGACAACAAAAAAGGCGACATTTCTGTCGCCTTGTGCACTCTTGCTCCCCTTACAGACGAAAGATGCATCTGGAAGGTAGTGGTTTTAACAACTTATAACCAGTCTGAATTTTGGGGGTACTTACATTTGTTAAAACTGCAAGCACTCAAAAAAGTCTTTGTTGATATTGTCAGAATAATTCTAAATTTCAATATTTGTCTTTTTTTTACCATTGGCTATAACGGTTTATGACTTGGCGATGGGCGGGATTTTTACCACTAATGTTGATACGCATCACAAACCTGTAAAACTGAGAAGAAACTCCGCCTATTGCAAATGTGCTGTTGGTGGCTGCTATTCTGGCCCAATTCATCTTTGTTTACTAAATTTCTGAATGCTGTTTCCTAAAATATCTCCAACATATATATTGCCGTCTTTGTCAACTGCTATATCGTGATACCTGCAAACATGTCCATCATATCCACCACTTCGTCCCAATCTGTTGTCCAAATTAAATTTTGAGTTTAAAAATAAAATGTCTGAACCTTTGATCACTTTGTCTGAAATCGTGAGATAGTCAATAGCATAGAGTTCATTACTGCTTTTTTCAATCGTTAATGAATAAAGTTGTTTGGCTTCTGGGTTTTTCCATTCGTCAATAAAATTGCCGAGCGCATCAAATTTTTGAATTCTATTGTTTTCTCTGTCGGCAACATAAACGTTTCCGTCTCTATCCAGGTCAATTCCATGTGGTGTGTTAAATTCTCCTTTTCTATTTCCTTTCTTTCCCCATTCGAAAAGATATTTTCCAGTTTTAGAAAATTTTACTACTCGACTATTTCCATACCCGTCACTCACATAAAATGACCCGTCTTTACAAACAGCAATATCTGTAGGCATATTAAAACGAAGAGAATCGTTACCAGGTATTCCTTGTTCTCCTATTTTTAAAAGTAATGTTCCTTCATGTGTGAATTTAAATATTTGATGAAACGCGACATCTGTAACCCAAACATTATTTTCATTATCCACAGTCAAACCATGAGGCATTATAAAGGAATTTTTGCCCCAGCTTTTTAAAAGATTTCCTGTCGCCCCATCAACTTCTAAAATTGTTGGGGATGTAATTGTATTACTTGGAAATGGCGTTGACCATTTTCTGTCTGCACGGTGGAATAAGAGGATATTTTGACTTGTATCAATACCAACACCTGTAACTTGTCCTAATACAAACCCATCTGGCAAATTCGGCCAGCTATTGTCCAAGATGTATTTTTCACTTTTCACTTTATTTTCGTTTACCCAAGTAAATGAGTAGCTAAAAATTAAAAATGAAGTAATAATAAGGAGTAATGATAACTTTATTGGGTGACTGATATTTTTTTCTCTCATCTTGTTCTATTGTTATTCAGAGTTGCCACTAACGTTTGTATATGTGCAGTTTAAATTTACCTATAAAAAAATAATGAATAAAATTTAAATTGCGAACACACTTTGTTGGCAACAGTTGGGTTTCGCATGTTAGTCGTCAGCTGTTCTTCTTTTCTGTCAGCCATTAATTCAATGTCCAATGAGTTATCACTTGTCAACTAAACCCAATTTAATATCTAATGAGTTGATATAGTCTCAGTTCACCGTTCTTGATTTCAACCCAAACTGTCATCGAAGTTAAATTTCGTCCCTGCCCATGTCCACGAGCCAGCCCAAATTACCGCCAAAGCAAATTTATTAATGTTTCGCGGTAAAGTGAGCAGAGGCTTTGGTTCTTTCCCAGATGACATTGATGACGCCACCCTTTGCAGTAGGAACTACTTCAATCGTCATCAGCTCCACAGGTTCTTTTAATTGTTCCACCTGCATGGGCACTCGCAGAACATCGTGGGCAGAATTATAATCGGTACCCCATATATTGGCTTCCTTGTTGAACATCATCGTCCAACCAGTTTGTGATGGCATGGTTAAAACAGAATATACACCAGCTGGAAGTATTTTGCCGTTAAAATAAAGAGGATAGCTTGTAGTTATCTTGGTGGCTTGATTGGCTCCTGTTCGCCAATACCTGTTCCACGGCACTACTTCACCGAAAATGACTCTTCCCCTCATGGAAGGCCGTGTATAATTAATTTTTATAGAGCTATTGCCAATAACTGTCTGAATAGAATCGCTTTTATTCGGCCAACCGAAAGGACCAAATTTCTCTTCCCTTCTCGCATATGATAGAATTATGGAATCCAAATTCAAACGCGGAACGATGGTTCCCTTTACATTATACGAAGAACCGGTGGCATCAAGAGATTCAACTTTGCCCTTTTCGTTTAAGTAGAGTGTGAAGAGACCCATCACTCGACTGTATGCCGTTAATTTTCTGTCAGCTATTCTCTTCATCACGAATTTTGCAGGAGGAAGGTCACCAATAATGTGATTGCTTACAATACTATCGCCAACATTCTTCGGAGCATAATTGGCCAATATCACATTCATTTGAACATAAGGCCAATAGTTCACCATAGCTCTGCCTGAATCCTTCCGTCTATAAATGCTGTTGCCGCTTTTTTCCTCGAAGTAGGTGGAATCACCCTTTTGATAAAACCTAAAGGTTAGCAACAATAATGAGTCCTTTCCGATGACAGGCTTGTATCTATAGCCTTCCATATATTGCAATTCTCCACTAGGAAAAAACTTGCCTTTTATTTTGTTAACATTTGAGTTGGCCCTTTGTACAACAGTCGCGATAAAATCATCGCCTGTCAAACGATAATGTGTGATCTCGATAGTGTCCTTACCCAAAGTATAGATGATGTAGCCACTGTCTTCGCGTTTGTTCTGAGCCAGTGAAAATAAAGAAATGAAGAGCAGAGTGGGAAGCAGTAAATTTTTAGGTTGCATGTGAGAATATTTAGCAGATGAATGACTGTACGTCTTCAAACTAAAGTGGACTTTTGCTAAGAGAGTATTTAGTTAATAATTCAAATTTAATGTTTTTTGATTTGTTTTTAATTTTAATTTTTGTCTAAATCAACTCCACTTTTTGCTGACGATTTACATTTAAACTATTTCTATAAATATTAACGATTTTCTTTTTTTAACGTTAAAATCTGATTTACGCTTGTCTGAATTCTAATTTTAATAAATTTCTTACCAATTTTTGCACTTGCCTTTCTAGGGTCTCCAGAAATTCCTAGTTTACGATTTTCTTCAGGATCGTTTCCTAATTTCTTCATCTTATCTATTCGAACTAATTTGGGATTGACAGCAAGAAGAAGAGATGCATCATATATATCAGCATGCAATTTATCTTTATTCATCCCAAATGCTTCTTGAGGAATCCCTTTTTTAATTAATGAATCTATAAGAGGCCTATTTTCTGGACTTTGGGAAGAAAGAATAAATTTAGAAATAAAATGAACCCTTGTATTGCTTGCTTGCCATTCTTGATTCAATTGTTCAGATATAACTTTCATGCCATTTTGATTTGGACCACTATCTCCAACTAAAACTATATCAGTGAAACCGTGCTTTTTAAAACTCCTTGCCGCGTACTCAAGTACTTTAATAAAGTATTCTTCAGGTAAATGAATTGTGCCTGCAAATGCCATATGGGAATTCGGATCATTTATTTCACCCTCTGGTACATATGAAAGTGTTGGTGCTAC
>CAMDWC010000316.1 GCA_945878825.1 Haliscomenobacter hydrossis DSM 1100 | reverse complement strand
CTTAAATTTAAACGGAATCAATTTTAACCTTTTCAAATCTTCTGAAAATGATCCAATTAGACGGACTATCTTGTAAGTACATATACGTTGCGGCATCAAGTCAACACGTTGGTAAAACAACCTGCACTTTAGGTATTGTTGCAAATTTACTGGCCAAGGGCTATAACACAGGCTATTGTAAACCTGTTGGACAAAAATTTATATCATTAAATGGCACCATTGCGGATAAGGATGCTGTTTTGTTTTCTGAAGTAATAGGATTTAGAATGAAGCCTGAAATTCATAGCCCTGTTATTTTAGGAAGAGGCGTAACAAAAGAATTTCTCGATACTCCTGAAAAATTTAATTTTGAAGAAAAATTAATGAATGCTCACAATGAATTGAGCGAACAATATGATATTGTAGTATATGAAGGCACCGGACATCCTGGTGTTGGTAGTATTGTAGATTTGTCGAATGCTCGCGTTGCAAAATTGTTAAATGCAGGCGTTATAATGGTGGTTGAGGGAGGTATTGGCAGTACCCTTGACATGCTAAATATGAATTTATCTCTTTTTAGAGAGGAAAATGTACCTATTCTTGGGGTCATTGTAAACAAGGTAAAACCAGAAAAAAAGGAAGAAATTGAACACTACCTTAATATTAAGCTTAAACAGTTAAATCTAAAATTATTAGGCGTTTTACCCTACGAACAGTCTCTTTCTTTACCAATAATGGAAGCCATCAGACAGGCCGTAGAAGGAAGAGTTGTTTTAAATGAGGAATATATGAATAACCGAATTGAAGACTTTATAGCTGGGTCTTTGATTGACGCTGAGGAATTTGCCGCTACTGAAAATCTTCTTTTGGTAACCAGTATTAAAAGAATTGGAGAGGCTCTAAAAAAAATTAAAACGATTACCGCAGCAAAAGGATTAAAAAAATCTCCTTTATCAGGGGTAATAATAACCAGTGACGGTAGGCAACACAAGTGGATTGACCCTGAGGAACTAAATCTACCCTATCTTAAAACTCATAAAATCCCAGTAATAACCACCTTGCTTGATACTTATGGTTCCGTTGTTAAAGTGAGCAGGATTGAAGTTAAAATCAACAACCGTACCCCATGGAAATCTAAACGAGCCATCGAATTAATTTCTGAACATGTTGATTTTGATACGCTGCTAAAAAGTATTTGAACCTATAAATAACCTTATGATTACTGCAATTTCACCTATTGATGGTCGTTACGCCGACAAAACAAAAGAACTTTCATCTTATTTTAGTGAATTCGCACTCATTAAATATAGAATTTTTGTTGAAATCCAATATTTGATAAAACTTTCCGGACAGATTTCATTCAGGGGGTCCCAAAAACTGGAAGAAAATAAAGAGGCTATATTAGAGCTTTTTAATGCATTTGATGTTAAGGAAGCTTTGAAAATTAAAGAAATCGAGTCTATTACAAATCATGATATTAAAGCTATAGAATACTATCTTAAAGAAAAATTTGATACAATGGATTTATCAGATATTTCGGAATGGATTCATTTTGGTTTAACCTCTCAGGATATCAACAATACCGCTATTCCATTATCTATAAAAGATTTTTTAACCGATGTTTTTTACCCACAAATTTATTCCTTAGTCAATGATTTAAAATCTATGGAAGAAGCTTGGGGTAATATACCATTACTGGCCAGAACCCATGGACAACCGGCTTCACCAACCACTTTGGGTAAAGAAATAGGTGTTTTTGTGTCTAGATTAAGCGTACAAATTACGCATTTATCCACCGTACCAATAAACGGTAAATTTGGTGGCGCCACAGGAAATTTTAATGCACATTATGTAGCTTTTCCATCCACAGACTGGCATCATTTTGCCAATGAATTTTTAGCTTCGCTTGGACTAGACAGATCAAAACCAACCACTCAGATTGAACATTATGATAATTTAGCCGCTCTCTTCCATAATTTACAACGTATAAATACTATACTTATAGATTTTTCAAGAGATATATGGACTTATATTTCCATGGAGTATTTTAAGCAAGCTACCATTCAAGGCGAAATTGGCTCCTCTGCTATGCCACATAAAGTAAATCCTATAGATTTTGAAAATGCAGAAGGAAACTTAGGTGTTGCCAATGCTTTATTTCACCATTTAGCTGAAAAATTACCTGTTTCAAGGTTACAAAGAGATTTAACAGACAGTACCGTGCTTAGAAATACAGGTGTTCCTTTCGCTCACACCTTAATTGCGATAAAATCATTAAAAAAGGGCTTATCAAAATTACGTGTTCAAGAAGATAAAATATCATCAGATTTGAGTAAAAACTGGATGGTTGTGGCAGAAGCTATTCAAACCATATTGCGTAGGGAAGGTTTCCCCAAACCTTATGAAGCATTAAAGGATCTGACGAGAGGGGTCAGTAATGTAACAGAAAGCGAAATTCATCAATTTATACATACCCTTAAAGTGAATGAAGAGGTAAAAATGGAGTTACTAAAAATAACGCCATTTAACTATATTGGCAAAGCTGAAAAATCATTTTAAAACTACTTACATGAAAAAACAATGCTTATTTCTATTTTTATTCCCACTCATTTTATTTGGGCAAAATGAGGCAGTTACTCTTGAAAAATTAAAAGAAATTGCCGTAGTCGACCAAAAAGTGATGATGCCTATGCGTGATGGTATCAGACTTGCAACGGATATTTACAGACCAAAAGGGCCGGGAAAATATCCTGTTATTTTATCTAAAACACCCTATAATTTCAATCAATGGATTGATGGTAAGGAGGCTATTAGACAGTACGAAACAGCTTATGATGCAGTAAAAAGAGGTTATGTTTATATTGTTCAAAACGAAAGAGGACGTTTTTTTTCGGAAGGTGTTTGGGATATTCTAGGTACGCCAACAACAGATGGTTATGATGCATTTTCATGGATTTCTTCACAAGAATGGTCCAATCAGAAAATTGGTACCATTGGTTGTTCTTCAACGGCAGAATGGCAAATGGCTGTAGCATCCCTCGATCATCCGGCGCATACTGCACTCGTGCCGCAAGGATTTGGCGCTGGCGTTGGGAAAATTGGAAATTTATATGAACAAGGTAATTGGTTTAGAGGCGGTGCTCAGCAAATGTTATTCACTTCTTGGCTATATAGTGTTCAAAATGACAGAGTAAGACCTACTTATCCAGTCGACATTACCCAAGAAGAGTTAATTAGAGTATCCCGTAACTTTGACCTTGCCCCTGAAAACCCTAAAGTTGACTGGGTTACCGCTTTAAAGCATTTACCCGTTCAGGATATTATTAAAAATGTAAATGGTCCGATAGGTGTTTATGAAGACATGATTCGAAGAAAACCTAATGACCAAAAATGGTTTCAAGGTGGTTTATTTCATGACAATATGGCATTTAAAAAACCTTCTTATTGGTTCGTTTCATGGTACGATGTCGCTACAACACCCAATATTTCCCTCTTTAATTTAATAAGAGATAAATCTAAATTCCCTGAAGCTGCTGATAATCAATACTTAGTTATAGCTCCTACGTTACATTGCTCGTTTAAAAGGGCAACCGAAAATACGATTGTGGGTGAAAGAAGTGTAGGAGATGCCCGATTAGATTACGACGCACTAACTTATAGCTGGTTCGATTACTGGTTAAAAGGTACGGAAAATGGAGTGAAAAGTAAACTGCCCAGAGTTCAATATTTTACTATGGGTTCTAATAAATGGCAACAAAGTGAAACCTGGCCTCCAAAAGAGGCTGTTGCTACGCCTTTTTATTTAAATAGTAATGGAAAAGCAAATTCCAGAAATGGAGATGGTACCCTGACCCTGTCAGCACCTAAAACGGATTTGCCAGACCAATATATTTATGATCCTGCGAATCCGGTGAATTCTTTTGGTGGTAATGTTTGTTGTATTGGTAATGCTATCCAAGGGGGATCATTAGATCAACAAACCATGGAATTAAGAGAAGATATTTTAGTTTATTCTACTGCGCCTTTAACCGAAGACGTGGAAATTAGTGGATTTATAGAATCTGTTCTTTTTGTGTCGTCCGATGCTAAGGACACTGATTTCACCCTAAAATTGATAGATGTTTATCCAGACGGAAAAGCCTATAATCTAGACGAAACTATACAGAGAGTTAGA
>CAMDWC010000315.1 GCA_945878825.1 Haliscomenobacter hydrossis DSM 1100 | reverse complement strand
TAGGCAGTTTTGTAAGATTTTTATTGCTAAAATGGTAAAAAAACTTACATTTACATAAACACCTGTTAAAATAGATTCATGCAACCAACCGACATTAAAAACCCGGAATACTTTCATAAAGTAGTAGATTGCCAGTATGCCTGTCCTGCTCATACCCCAGTTCCAGAATATATTCGCCTTATTTCGCAAGAAAAATACACCGAGGCTTACATGATAAACTGGGAATCCAATGTATTCCCCGGCGTTTTAGGAAGGACCTGCGACAGACCCTGCGAACCAGCTTGCAGAAGAGGTAGAATTGAGGAGGAACCTGTGGCCATTTGTCGTTTAAAAAGAGTGGCAGCCGATAACAAGGGAGAAGTAAAACCTTTTATGCCTCAAGGACCTTTTTCTTTCAATGGTAAAAAAATCGCTTTAGTTGGCGGTGGACCTGCCTCATTAACAGTAGCCAGAGATCTTGCCCCACTAGGATATGAAATCCATTTATTTGATGAGCAATTCAAAGGTGGCGGATTCATGAGGAGTCAAATTCCCTCTTTCCGATTACCTGAATCGGTCTTGGATGAAGAGGTTAATTATATCCTTGATCTTGGCATTCATACTCATTTTAACCATTTTGTACATAGTATGGAGGAACTGTTGTCACAAGATTATGACGCAGTATTTGTGGGAACAGGCGCTCCAAAAGGAAGAGATTTACCCGATTTGCCCGGGCGAAATGAGGGGGCAAAGAATATTCATATTGGCATTAACTGGTTGGCAAATGTTGCTTTTGAACATACCACCAACATTGGAAAAAAGGTCATTGTTCTCGGTGGCGGAAATACCGCCATGGATTGCTGCAGGACGTCAAGGAGGCTTGGTGGAGAATCTGTAAAAGTAGTAGTAAGGAGCCCATATAGCGAAATGAAAGCATCGCCTTGGGAAAAGGAAGATGCTATGCATGAGGATATTCCCATTGTAGATAATCATGTTCCCATTGAATTTGTCGTGGAAAATGGCGTCTTGAAAGGAATGAATTTTGAGAAAGTAACACCCATTATAGAAAATGGTAAGAGAAAACTAGTGCCAACCGGTGAACCTCTTGTTTTTATTGAAGCTGATGATGTTTTAATTGCTATTGGCCAGGAAAATAGCTTTCCATGGATTGAAAGAAGTGCTGGAATTGACTTTGACAAATGGGGTATGCCTGTTGTGGATACTTTAACCCACGCATCATCCCATCCAAAAGTATTTTTCGGTGGTGATTCAGCATGGGGACCCAAAAATGTCATTACCGCGGTCGCTCATGGTCATCAGGCAGCTATTTCAATGGATTTGTTTTGCAGAAGTTTACCATTAACTCAAAGACCCTCCCCTTTTGTTAATCTCGTTAGCCAGAAAATGGGCTTACATGAATGGGCTTATGAGAGTGATGTAGTTAATGATGTAAGGTACACTGTAGCTCAGGCTGATAAAAAAGTCACCTTAAGTAATAGAAAAACAGAAGTTGAGCTGGGATTTACTAAACATGAAGGTTGTAAAGAAGCAGAAAGATGTTTGAATTGTGATATCCAAACCGTTTTCGTTGAAGATAAATGTATTGAATGTGATGCCTGTGTTGATATTTGTCCAACCACTTGTATCACCTTCATTGACAATGCAGAAGAAGATGAATTGAGACAATTATTGAATATGCCCGCCTTAAATACCTCTCAGGACTTATATGTTTCTGCACCGCTTAAAACTAAAAGAGTCATGGTTAAAGACGAGGATGTTTGTCTTCATTGCGGTTTATGTGCAGAAAGATGCCCTACTTCAGCATGGGACATGCATAAATTTTTATACAAAGTGACTAAAGCAGGATAATTTCAGAGTATGTCAGATAAATTAAAAATAAATGACTTTGTTGTCAGATTCGCCAATGTGAATGGAACAGGGTCAGCCAGTGCCAATTTACTTTTTTGCAAGGCCATTTTTAGAATGGGTATTCCCGTAACGCCAAAAAATATTTTTCCTTCTAATATTCAAGGTTTACCAACCTGGTACGAAGTGAGGGTTAGTGAAAAAGGATATTTAGGCCGACGGGATGGTATTGATCTAATGGTTGCAGTTAATGCACAAAGTATGGAGGCCGATATAAAAAGTGTTCGTCCAGGGGGTTATTTGCTATATGATAGCAGTAAAAAATTACCAGATCATTATAGAAGGGATGATATACATTTTATTCCCATTCCTCTTATGGAGATTTGTAATGAAACCTATACTGATGCCAGACTCAGATTATTATTTAAAAATATCATCTATGTTGGAGCCTTGGCAGAATTGATGCAATTTGATTTTTCTGTGTTTGAATCTTTATTGGGAGACCAATTCAAAGGAAAGGAAAAGTTAATTGCCCCTAATTTAAATGCCCTGAAATTAGGTTCAGATTTTATAAAAGCAAATTACCAGGGTACTTTTGATTTAAAAGTTGAAAGAAGAGATTTACTAAAGGATGCCATAATGACGGATGGAAATAGTGCCTGTGGTTTGGGGGCTATTTACGGAGGTGCAACTTTTGCAGCCTGGTATCCGATAACACCTTCCACCTCGGTAGTTGAGGCTTTTATGGAATATGCTGATGAATTTAGAGAAGAAAAAGAGACGGGCAAACGAAAAGTTGCCATTATTCAGGCAGAAGATGAATTAGCTGCCATTGGCATGGTGATTGGTGCCAATTGGAATGGTGCCAGAGCCTTTACCGCTACAAGTGGTCCTGGTTTATCCTTAATGAATGAATTTTTAGGTCTGGCGTATTTTGCAGAAATACCTTTAGTACTCATTGATGTTCAACGGACAGGGCCATCCACTGGAATGCCAACGAGAACCCAACAGTCAGATATTTTAGAAGCAGCGTATGCATCACATGGAGATACAAGACATATTTTATTATTCCCATCCACTCCAAAAGAATGTTTTGACTTTACAGCAACTGCATTTGATCTCTCAGAGCAATTGCAAACACCCGTTATCCTCATGACCGATTTAGATTTAGGTATGAACGATCATGTTTCACCCCCATTTTCATGGGATGACAACAAAGAATACCAAAGAGGAAAAGTCCTTGATTATGATGATTTAGAAGAAATAGAGCGATTTGGCAGGTATTTGGATGTTGATAATGATGGAATAACCTATAGAACAATACCTGGTACACACCCAACCAAGGGTTCCTTTTTCACTAGAGGAACATCAAGAGATGAATATGCTGCCTACACGGAAAATAGTCCTGCATATCAAAGAAATATGGATCGATTGGTCAAAAAATGGGTTACAGCCAGAGAATATGTTCCGTCTTCTCAACTTTATCAAAAACAACATTCGTCAGAATACGGTATCTTATTTTTTGGAACTTCACAATATGCTGCTGAAGAAGCCATGGATATGTTAAAAGAGGATAAAATTTTAGTAGATGGACTTCGTATAAAATCATTCCCCTTTGACCAGATAGCTGTTGATTTTCTTCAAAATCATAAATATATTTTCGTAGTAGAGCAAAATAGAGATGCCCAAATGAAAAGCCTTATTATGATTGAACTGGGAATATCCTCTGAAAAACTCATTTCCGTTTTAAATTACGATGGATTACCTATAACTGCCACCAATATTGTTCATCAGATTACTCATTCATTAGAAAGAGTTGAAAAATATACCACTGTATGACCTTCATCAAACCAAAATTCAGACATCCTGATTTACCCAAGAATAAACTAGGTTACACCCTCTCCTATTACGAAGGTGCCTTATCGACCTTATGTGCAGGTTGTGGTCATGATTCTATCAGTGCAGCCATCATACAATCAGCCTTTGAAATGAATATTGAGCCTCATAAGCTGGCCAAATTATCAGGTATTGGATGTTCATCAAAAACGCCAACCTATTTTCTTGGCAATTCACATGGCTTCAATAGTGTACATGGACGAATGCCTTCTGTCGCCACTGGAGCAAATATGGCCAATAAAGAACTACTTTATCTGGGAGTTTCCGGTGATGGTGATACAGCATCTATTGGCATGGGTCAATTTGTCCATGTTATCCGTAGAAATCTAAAAATGATTTATATTGTCATGAATAATGGATGTTACGGATTAACAAAAGGGCAAGATTCCGCCACTGCTGATAATGGCTCTATTAG
>CAMDWC010000314.1 GCA_945878825.1 Haliscomenobacter hydrossis DSM 1100 | reverse complement strand
AACATATCAATTATATTGCCATATTTTAATTTGCGACAAATTGTCATATATTAGGTGATTCCCCTTTCAATTTGTCTCTTTTTTGGCATTTTTTTCCAAAAAAGAATCTAACATCAGAAGATCTAAATTTCTTGCCAAAACCTTTCCATCAGGACCAATCAGATAGGTTGAAGGAACCTCTTTTATTTTATACAACGAAGCAATAGGAGCGTCAAAAAATCGTAAACTCTCCGAAAGATCTAAAATATGAAAAGGCCAGTCAAGTTGATCATTCTGAATAGCCTGTGACCAGGCACTTTCCGATTTTTCCACACCAATACTTACCAGGTGAAAGGAGTTTGCCTCTTTAAACTGAGCATTTTTGTATTTTTGATAGACAGCCCTAAGCTGCGGATTCGACCTTCTACAGGGACCACACCAACTACCCCAAAAGTCAATAAAAACATAATTACCTTTTAAATCATTGAGATTGAATGATTCACCAGCGAACGTTTTCGCAGAAAAATCTGGAACAAGGTCATTTTCTATAAAAGTAGGCTTAAAATAAAAATACCTTCCTATTAAAACGGAAAGAATACCTATTATAAGGAACCAGGTAACTTTATGACTCATTTTTGTTACATTTGATACGATTGAAACTTAACATAGATAATAGCTAATAAGAGGAAAAGGTTGTTTAAATGTGCTATATTCGAACCTTAAATAAACCTTAAACCGAATGCTATGAAAGCCATAATTCCTGTTGCAGGCGCTGGCACTCGATTACGTCCGCTAACCTATACCCAGCCAAAGCCACTTATTCCTGTGGCTGGAAAACCTATTCTTTCTTTTATTATTGATCCTCTCATTGAACAGGGCGTTACCGAATATCTAATTATTCTAGGTTATCTGGGGGACAAGATAAAGGCTTTCGTGGAAGAAAAATACCCTCATCTTTCTGTATCTTATATTTATCAGGAAGAGCGACTTGGCTCAGCTCATGCTTTGTGGATTGGAAGAAACTTTTTTAATGATGCCGATGAAGTAATTATTGCCTTTGGTGATGCTATTATCGATGTTGATTTTTCCATCTTCATGAAATCTCCTTATAGTTGTATTGCTATAAAAAGGGTAACCGATCCGAGAGAATTTGGCGTTGTCGAATTAGACAATGATAATATGATAAGCAAAGTTATCGAGAAACCCTCCATTCCAAAGTCTAACAAGGCTATGGTTGGTATTTATAAAATAAAGGAAGTTCCTCAACTTATTGAGGCCTTAACGTATAATATTGAAAACAACCTACATACTGAAGGCGAATTTCATTTAACCGATGCTATTATGCGCATGATTTCTACTGGCATCCCCTTTTCGGCGGTAGAAGTGGATAACTGGTTCAATTGTGGCAAAAAGGAGGTTTTGCTGGAGACCAATGCTATTTTTTTAGATAGGGAAGGATTCGCTTCTGTTGATTTACCGCCTTACGACAACACCATTATCATACATCCCGTAAGTCTTGGTAAAAAATGTAAGTTAACTCACTCTATTATCGGTCCTCACGTAACCATCGGCGATAACGTGGAGATTATCCAATCTATCATTTCACATTCCATCATAGGAAATTACAGTAAACTAAACGAGATTATTCTAAATAAATCAGTCGTTGGAAATGATGTAAGTTTATCTTCCGCAGGACAAAGTCTGAGTATTGGCGATAATACAGAAATTGATTTCGGCCATTAATAAAAAAATCCTCTTAGGAAGAAGACAGTGCCGAAGCACCACCAACAATTTCAAGAATTTCTTTGGTAATAGATTCTTGTCTTGCCTTATTATAGGAAATTTTAAGATCTCTTAAGAGTTCATTTGCGTTATCTGTAGCCTTGTCCATCGCAGTCATTCTTGCTCCGTGCTCCGAAGCATTCGTGTCGAGCACACACTTCTGAAACTGAGACTTCAAAATAGAGGGAATAAGGAAGGTAAGTAAAGAACCTTTATCTGGTTCAAAAATATAATCGGCATTACTTTTAGCACCGTCTTTAACATCTAAGGGGGGTACAGGAAGGAAAGCCTCCAGTTCGGCAAATTGGGTAGCTGCATTTTTGAACCTACCGTAAGCTATATCCACTGCATCGAATCCACCCTTTTCAAAGGTGTCCATAAGAAAAGTGGGTACTTTAGCCACTGAATCAAAAGATAGATTCTCAAAAAGGGAAACATAATCTCTAATAAAATGAGCTTTAGGATAACGTTTAACTAAATTTTCATATCCCTTTTTACCAACGCAAAGGATGGTCAAATTACCATCCTCGAGCACTTTTTTATATTTATACTCAATGGCCTGAATAGCAGCTTTTACTACATTGGTATTAAAAGCACCACAAAGGCCTCTATTGGAAGTTACCACCACGACACAAGCCTTACTTACTGGTCTTTGAACACTAAAAGTAGAAGAAAAGTCACCATCTAAGTTGGACAAAATATTTCTGAGCAGCGATGATTGCTTTTCAGCATAAGGTCTCATTTGCTGAATAGCTTGCTGCGCGCGCCTAAGCTTAGCTGCAGAAACCATTTTCATCGCTTTAGTAATTTGCTGAGTACTATTTACCGAGCGAATTCTTTCCCTTACCTCTTTTAAATTGGCAGCCATAATTATTTATTTAAACAAAATTTAAAGCGAGTATGCTTTTGATAATTCTTCAGCGAGAGCCTCAATACGTTGAGTGTCCTCTTTCTCCAATTTACCAGCTTTAAAATTCTGTAAAATCTCCGGATGTCTTTTTTCCAGAGTCACCAAATAGTTATTTTCGAATTCCGATATTTTATTAACGGGAACATTACGCAACTTTCCAAAAGTACCTAAAAAGATAATAGCTACTTGTTTTTCAACAGAAAGAGGAGAATATTGTGCTTGCTTAAGCACTTCAACATTACGTTTTCCTTTTTCAAGTACTGACTGCGTAGCTGCATCCAGATCGGAACCAAATTTAGAAAATGCCTCTAATTCACGATATTGTGCCTGGTCTAACTTCAGTGTACCAGCCACTTTTTTCATGGACTTGATTTGAGCATTTCCACCCACACGGGATACGGAAATACCTACGTTAATGGCTGGACGAATACCGGCATTAAACAAGTTAGTTTCCAGGAAGATCTGACCATCGGTAATGGAAATTACGTTGGTAGGAATATAGGCAGAAACGTCAGATGCCTGCGTTTCTATGATTGGCAGTGCGGTAAGAGATCCACCTCCTTTAACCATAGGCTGACCCTGCGCATCTTTTCCATTTTTCAATGATTCGGGTAAATCATTCATTGTTCTGGCAATGCCATCATTATTGATGATTTTAGCCGCTCTTTCCAGCAAACGAGAGTGAAGATAGAAAACGTCACCCGGATAAGCTTCACGACCTGGAGGACGGCGTAAAAGCAAGGAAACTTCACGATAAGCAACCGCTTGTTTTGATAAATCATCATAAACAATAAGTGCCGGACGACCAGTGTCACGGAAAAACTCACCGATAGAAGCACCCGCAAAAGGAGCATAGAACTGAAGAGGCGCAGGATCAGAAGCTGAAGAAGATACAATAACCGTGTAGGCCATAGCTCCGTTTTCTTCCAGTGTTCTGGCTACTTGCGCTACGGTAGAAGCTTTTTGCCCTGAAGCTACATAAATGCAATATACAGGTTCACCCCTATCGTAAAATTCTCTCTGATTTATAATCGTATCAATAGCAATAGCCGTTTTTCCTGTTTGACGATCGCCAATTATCAATTCTCTCTGTCCTCTACCAATAGGAATCATCGCATCGATGGCTTTTATACCTGTTTGAAGTGGCTCATTTACAGGCTGACGAAAGATAACACCCGGCGCTTTTCTTTCCAGAGGCATCTCATAAAGATCTCCTTTGATGGGACCCTTTCCGTCAATAGGTAGACCCAAAGTATTTACAACACGGCCAACAAAACCTTCTCCCACCTTAATGGAAGCAATTCTATTGGTTCTGTGAACCCTGGAGCCCTCACGAATACCGTCAGCTGAACCCATAAGTACCACACCGACATTGTCTTCTTCAAGATTTAGAACGATGGCCTGTGTACCTGTACTAAATTCAACCAATTCACCTGATTGAGCATTATTTAATCCATACACACGAGCAATTCCGTCTCCAACTTGAAGTAC
>CAMDWC010000313.1 GCA_945878825.1 Haliscomenobacter hydrossis DSM 1100 | reverse complement strand
TTTTCCCCGACGGGTTCCATTAAATATTTCCGGTAAATAAAGTGTTTGAATCACAGATTTTATGGATTAAGGGATTTCACAGATGTTTTTAGCGATACGTTGTTTTAGTTTTGGGAGGCGCTTGCAGCCGGGGTTTTGAATCAAGATTTTCAGGATTTCGAGGATTAGGGTGGGCGTCTTTGGTTTGAGGGTAAAGTTCATTTGTAGATTGTGTACTTTTTACCCTTCTTTTCGCCGATGCGTTGCGCATCGGCGAGAGGCTAAAATAACAAAGCATCATCTAATAACAACCTTCCCACTCAAACCAACGACGTTATAGTTAATCCTCGAAATCCTGAAAATCCTGATTCAAAACAAGTTACACGGAAAATGGTCATTTACCTTCAATCCTTCCAATTTTAATAGTCAATAATTGTTCTTCTTGTAGGTCTCACTATTTAATGCTCTATTAATTCATATTCATTAATCAATAAATCAGTAGAAATATGTAAGTTTTTACTGATTTTTCTAATCATTTCCAGCGTAAGTCTTCGTTTTTTATTCAGTACTTCAGAAACCTTGCTTTTGCTGCCTATAATTTCAACCAGATCTTTATTTCTTAAGGCATTCTCTTGCATTTTATATTTTATGACTTCAATGGGATCAGGATTTATGAAAGCAGGTTCATTTTCCTGCTCATATTTGTGAATTAACATAACTAAAAGTTCAGCCTCGTCAAAATGTTCGTCACCTATTTTACAATCAAATACTTCTTCCAGTCTGCTTAAAGCAGCGTGATACGCTTCTTCGGTTCTTATAATATTCCAAGCCATTTTTAGGTTGATTTTAAATAGTTAATGCGTCGATTTTATCATATCGTAAGTGGGTACCAATAAATCTTATCCAAACCGCTTGTAAATCAAAATTGATTTTAACTATTAAGCGATATTGATTTCCTTTTATTTTAAAAACATATCGAGCTGCTCCGATCGATCTGCTGAAGGGAAAATTATCCAAAATATCATTAGAATGTTGATAGCGACCTGTTTCCATAACTTTATACCAACTAAGTAGTTGATTTTCTGTGTCAGGAAACTGAATCCAATATTCGCGTAATGTCCTTTTAGAAATTATTCGCATTCACCAAAGATAAATTAAAGTTCTTAAAAAGGGAACTTTTTATTGATTATAAGTTTAATCCTATAAATCCTGAAAATCCGTGATTCAAAAAGTGACTGAAAGTACCAAGATGCCACTCTGTCAAGAAAAATGTAAAGGAGGTAATCCTCTAAATGACGTAAATCCCTAAACAAAAAGGGGAAGGTAAAATTTACCCTCCCCCTTTTATTGGATTTTTAAAACCCTATCCTATTTAAACAACGAAAAGGAAAGTGCTTCCACTTTCTTTTTGTAATTTTCAAAAGGTCCGGTCATAAAGGCATTGATTTTTTCAATGGCCTCATTTACCTCAATGGTCGCTTTGTTCAGATTGTTTTTTGCCGCTTGCGTGGGTTCACCTACAAACGTATTCATCGTAGAACGAACTGCAAATAAACTGCCCTGGATATTGGATGCGCTGCGCTGAATACCCTTTAGGCCGTCAGGCATCATGTACAATTTCTCCAAATTATTCAGTGAATCTGTCATGGCTTTACCTAGTTTCACTAAGTCTTTTTTGGTACTGTCCACAACGAGTTGTATGGCAGATTCTACTCTCGTTATAGCCTTTTTGGCATCCTGTATTCTGGTGAAACCCGCAGTAGCTTTGGTCATTAACTGATCCAATTCTTTGAATCCAGCTTCTTGTGCAGCATAGTCAGTCATGGAAATATTTTCTCTAGGATCACCTGATACCTTTACCATCGTAGAATCAGATTGACCGTTTAAGGTAACAATAAACCAATAATTCCCTGGAGAAACGGAACCACCTACTGGTAATTCATCGTCGGGTTTGGCTTCACGGCGAGATGGCATGGCAACCCCATTTTTTCTAAGATCCCAATATATTCTTACCATACCAGTGTCCAACGTCATGGACATTTTTCTTATGACCTCCCCCTTTTCAGTTTTAACAACCATCTTAGCCTTTTCGGGCGTTGCTGCATTTTTCGATGCCCCTACTTTGTTCCAAATGGTTAACATAGCACCTGGTGCTTTATTTTGCCCCTCATAAATGCCATCTGCTGCGAAGTGATAGCCTGCGTAAGATTTGAAATTGGCCAGATAAGCGTCTGGTGCAGGAAATACACGAAGCGCTTTGTCCAATACTTTTCCTCCGGTTTGAGCTATTTCCCTTAGAGGTCTGATATCGTCAAGGATATAAAAGGCTCTACCAAAAGTACCAAGAATCAAATCATGATCGCGGGAATGTATTTTCATGTCCATGGTGGGAACTGATGGATAATTATTCATCCATTTATTCCAGTTTTTACCACCATCTATACTCAAATAGAGACCGCAGTCGGTGCCAAGCCATAGCATATCGGTAGCAATAGGATCTTGAACAATAGATAAGGTATAACAAGGAACCTGCTTTTCGGTGACGATAGCCGTGAATGTTTTGCCAAAATCTTTGCTTCGGAAAGCCATTGGGCGATAATCATTTCTGCGATAATCATTTACAATAACAAAAACTTCGCCAGCATTTTTAGTTGAAACCTCAATATATGGAATCCAGGAACCCGCTTTTACACCGGGTAGAGATCCGCTAAGATTAGTCCACGTTTTTCCACCATCGCGGGTAAGTTGTAAATTACCATCATCGGTGCCTACCCAAATAACATTTTTATCTAAAGGGCTTGGCGCAATAGCTAAAATAGTAGTATGATTTTCAGCGGCAGTATTGTCAATGGTTAAACCACCGGTAGAATCCTGCATTTGTTTGATTAGATCATTGGTGGTTAAATCGGGAGAAATAATTTCCCAGGTTTTACCGCAATCAGTGCTTTTGTGCACAAATTGACTGCCAAAATATAGTCCACAAGGTTCAAAGGGATTTTGGGCAAAGGCAGCATTCCAATTATATCGCAATTCAATTTTCGGATTAGGATGGGTTGGTTTAATACCCTGTGTTCTTCCTGTATTCAAGTGTACCTGACCGACATTTCCACCTTGTGACATGGCATAGGCCTTGGTTACATCTGTTGGATGAAAACTCACATCAAAACCGTCGCCGAAATAAACTTCCTGCCAGTCTGTATTGCGAATATTTCCTTGCTGCCAGATGGAACTTGGACCTACCCAAGAGCCATTGTCTTGCATACCGCCACCAATTCTATAGGGTATAGACATATCATAATTGACATGATAAAACTGACCTACAGGAATATTTTCAATGAATCGCCAGGTTTTTCCCATGTCCCTTGAAATATTTAATCCACCATCATTACCATCTATCAGATAATTTGGGTCTTCCGGATGAATCCAAAAGGCATGGTGGTCAGGATGCACCCCATAATAAGGAAGGAGGGTTTGGAACGTTTTTCCACCGTCTTCACTTCGGGTAACGAGTGAAAATAGATTGTAAATTCTATTTTCATTTTTTGGGTCCACATAAATTTCGTGATAGTAAAATGGTCGGTCACTAACCCCTTCGCCTTTGCCAACAAGCGTCCATTTGAATCCACCATCGGTAGATTTATATAGTCCATTTTCCTTAGCTTCCACTAAAGCGTAAATGATATTGGTTTTTGAACGGGCAATGGCCAATCCAATTCTACCGAGCGGACCTTTTGGTAAACCATCAACATCGGTTCTTTTAGACCAGGTATCACCACCGTCAAAAGTGACATGCAGGCCAGAACCAGGACCACCAGAATTAAAAAACCAGGGTTTTCTGCCATATTCCCACATCGCTACCAATATTTTATTGGGATTACTTGGATCTGCAACCATATCAGCTACGCCCGTTTGGTCGTTCACATAAAGAATTTTCTCCCAGGTTTTTCCGCCGTCTTTTGTTCTGTAAACGCCTCTTTCCGGATTTGGGCCAAAAGGGGAACCTTGAGCCCCAACATAAACAATATCAGGGTTATCGCGGTGAATGATAATTCTGTGTATCGTTTTGGTATTTTCCAGACCTAAACACTTCCACGTTTTTCCACCGTCTTCACTTCGGGTAACAAGGGAAAATAAGTTATAAATCCTATTTTCATTTTTAGGGTCCACATAAATTTCGTGATAGTAAAATGGTCGGTCACTTACTCCTTCTCCTTTTCCAA
>CAMDWC010000312.1 GCA_945878825.1 Haliscomenobacter hydrossis DSM 1100 | reverse complement strand
AGAAAATGAAAAATAAAAAATACGTTCAACTCTCCATTTTATTATTGCTTCAATTTATGATTTGGGGTTCATGGTATGTGACAACGGGAACCTATCTATTACAAACGCTGCATTTTTCAGGTAGAGAAGTAGGACTTGTATATGGTGCCATGTCCGTTGCGGCATTCATTTCGCCCATTTTTGTAGGATTTATAACCGATAAATATTTTTCAGCTTCAAAGGTATTGGCGTTTCTTCACATTGGAGGTAGTATGTGCTTAGTTGCCATGTATTCATTTACGGACTTCAATGTTTTTTATCCGCTCACCTTACTTTACGCGGTTTTATACCTTCCTACGTTCGCGTTATCAAGTTCTTATGTTCTTCAACAATTAGAGGATCCTTCGAAGCAATTTCCCAGGGTGAGAGTTTGGGGAAGTATAGGATGGATCATAGCGGGTAACATTGTTGGCTTATTAAGTTGGGAAAAAACTGCCAACCCGCTGTTACTTTCTGCTGGATTGAGTTTAATATTAGGTATATACGCTTTATTCTTACCCAAAGTTCCTCCTACAGAGGGAAAAAGAGGTAATTCTATTAAAGAATTTTTCTCTGTCGAAATAATTCAGCTTTTCAAACAAAGGGATTTTTTAGTCTTCATGATAAGCCTTACGCTATTGTATGCTATTCCCATTGCCTACTATTATAGTTTTGTAAATAATTTTTTAACAACCATTCAGGTGAAAAATGCAGCAGGTTGGATGTCCATTGGACAAATAACAGAGATTGGCGTTATGCTACTTCTGCCCTTTTTCCTTCGACATTTTTCATTTAAATGGGTGGTCTTTACCGGACTATTTCTGTGGGGTGCGAGATATGGTATTTTCGCCTACGCAGCTGAAAATCCAGGCATGCAGCTCGTTTGGCTTCCCGCTATATTGGTTCACGGCTTCGCCTATGTATTTACCGGATTGGCCGGGCAATTATATATTGATGAGAAAGCACCGAGACATTTAAGAAATACAGCACAAAGCATTATAACTTTTGCTATGCAAGGAATGGGAACTTTGTTTGGTACCTATTTTGCCGGTTGGATGGTCGAGAGAAATATAGCTGTAACGGGAGCGTACAACTGGACTAATATTTGGATTTTTCCAGCGATAGCTGGGATTGCTTTGTCCTTGTTTTTCCTTCTACTATTTAAGCAAAAAGAAAAACAAGAACAAAGGTTACCCGACCATTAATTAGAAGCTATAAGTAACTTTAGCTATAGCTCTTCTGCCAATAATTGGCATATTTGGTAAAGCTCTGTATTGCTGGTTAAACAAATTTTGACAAGTAGCGTCAATCGATAAACCATTCTTCAATTTATAACCAACACCTATGTCAACAAGATTTTTAGGATCAGAAAATCCTGTAAATTGACCTGCATTTGAGTAGAACGAATCGTCATGTTGGAAAGCGATATTTCCCCTCCAACCTGTTTCTGGTGCGTATACAGCCCCTAAACGATATTTATTCTTAGGTATTCCCAAGTTGAAAACTAAGCCTGAACCTTTTGCCTCGCCCAAGTCTTCTTCACTAAAATCGGTTTTATTTACCGCAGAAAAATTAGCAAAAACATTCAAGTCGTTAGTTATTGCATAGCCAAAACCTAAATCAATACCCATATAAGCAAGAGAACCGAAAGTTCTGTATCCTGCTGCATTGTGAACCATTCCGTCCTGAGGAACGCCTGTTGTTTCAACAGCGCCAAAGATAGGAGAAAGAGGGGCAATTTGTGCAGCAAAAGCAGCACCACCTTGAGCATAAGCACCTGCAACTGCCGCACTGATTTGCGCCGCTGTTGCCGCCGCAGTAGCTGCTGGAAGACCCGCACCAATCAATGCAGCTTCTAATTGAGTTCTAACTGTCGCGCCTACCTTTGAACTTAAATCAGCTGCAATATTTTGCTCTGTGTATCTGATGGTTGGGCTTATGGCTGTAAAATTAATGAATCCTGAAGATGAAATTCTGTAAACGTCAGCAGTAACCAAAAGCTTTTTGTTAATAATACCTTTATAACCAAGCTCCAATGTTTTTTCCGTTCTAATCTGTGGTGCAGTGGTATTGACTGGAGCTAACGGACCACCTGTAAATAGGTTATATCCTGTAAATTTACCACTTACCCCTGTAGGTGTGTTAGCTGGATTCGTTAAAATAGCACGAACGATAGGGAAAATAGTAGCAGGAAGCCCTGCTTGTAAGGCTGTTAATATAGATGGTGTTATTGCACCGTAAGGTATAGCCAAAGGTAAACCTGGTGTTCCATAAGGCAAATCAGGGAATCCAGGCGCAGTTAAATCAATCATTGGATTAGCTGAAAATTTAGCTGTTTCCTTCATTCCCCTCAACCAAACATCAAAGAGTCCAGAAACAGGTGTTGCCACAGGAAAGTCAATATACATTACCAAGGCATCTGGTGGCGCTGCCGTTTGGTTGTAAGAAGCTCTGAAAGTATGATTTTTAGATGCCTTATACACTAAAGCCAATCTTGGAGAAACCGCCTGTGCGTCTAAAAAGTTGAAACGGTCAAAACGACCTGCCGCTACAAATTCGAAGCGCTCGCTTAAATCAAAAGATGCTTGTGCATAAGCTCCCAAAATATTATAATCGTCATTTTCCTCATTACGACCATATACTTGATTAAAGGTATTACTTCCCGCTTGACGATAGTCAGCACCCACCGTAATATCGGCATTTAAGAACTTTTTCAAATTGAAGTTATATTGAACCTGGCCCTCTAACTGACTTCTTACAATGGCTGTTCTATTTCCCGTCTGATAAAGGAATGTTGGTCTTTCAGGACTACCTCCATCGTTAAAATTATAAAATACCTGAGCAAATAAGCCTCCCTTTTGTACTCTTGCCTGACCCCAATAAGCTATGGACTGAGAAAGACCTTCCCCCTGAGAATTGTAAAAAACAGAACTATTGGCATTCATACCACCTGCAAGAACTACCTTAGTATTTGAAGACGGTCTCATTTCTAAGGTACCATTGATGGCGCTGTTAGACCAAAAATCCTGCATCATGTTTCCATCTCCGTCTGGATCAAGATCTGCTTTAGATAAAAGTACCTTTGCCGCTGACTGATTCGCAGAGACAACGCCATTAGCAACCGTGGGATCAATAATAGACGTTTTGAACCTACTGGTTTGCCTGGTGAAAACACCACCAGAAGTAGCTCCTTCGGAACCATCTAACACAAACTCTCCACCTCTCTTATTGTGTGCATTAATCTTGAAACCAATTTTTTTGTTTTTTGACGCTACAGCTACCCTGGTAGAAATACCCCAAGTTGACATTTCTCCGCCCATTAATTCAACGGTTGTTCCAGGAAAGTCTATGGGACTTTTAGAGATAAAGTGAACTACACCTGCTGTTACACCAGGACCGTAAAGCGCACCTCCCGCTCCACGAACTACCTCAATTCTCTGTAAATCGATAGAATTTAAGCCAGATGCATCAGACTGAAAAGTTCCAGTACCCGCACCTACCAAACTCCTGTAATCAAGGATGGGAAATACGCCCGTTCCAAATAAACCAGCAGAACCTCTCATTTCAATGTTCATACGCGCTGCCGACTGCTGTTGAATTTGAACACCAGGAACGTTTATCAGTTCTCTGATAGGATCTACTGCAGAAGATGCTGCCTGCATCGTTTTTGCTGATATGACAGAAACTGAAGCAGGTGCTTCCTGTACCTTCTCCGCTCTTCTGGAAGCAGAAACTATGATTTCATCCAATGTACTGATGTTTTCATCAAGTACAACATCAAGTTTTACATTGCCTGACATCACATCAAGGACTTTCGCTTCATATCCAATAAAACTAAATTCTACTTTAAAAGGAGGTTTAGTATTGGTTTCTAACCGGTACATACCATCTAAATCAGCTGAGACTCCCGTTGAGGTTCCTACAACCACAACACTGGTTCCAACCAATGGCTCACCTTTTGAATCGGTAATTTTACCGCTTACTATGGTTTGCGCATTTAAGGCAAAACAAAATAACAAGGCCGGTAATAAAAAAATGTTTCTAAGTTGTTTTCTTAACATGGTACACTATTTTTGTTCATCAATCTAATTTAAATTTACATTCTGAATAATTGGATGTTTTACTATCCTTCCACAAAATAATCAAAATTTTATATGGATTTATCTTTTTTTGTGTTTTAAAAATTG
>CAMDWC010000311.1 GCA_945878825.1 Haliscomenobacter hydrossis DSM 1100 | reverse complement strand
GAAAGGTCTCCTTCAACAAATTGTTGATACCAGTGCGGAACGCTTAAGTGGTTTTCCCATATTAGTTCCTTATAATGATGGCTTCATTTTATCCACCACAGAGGTGAATAGCGATAAATCTACACAGATAAAAACGTATCGGTTAAGCACCCCACAATAATCGTTCCCTAAACCAGAATTAATCAGGATATCCCCGTAGAGGCGATGCACGCATCGTCTTCTCCTCGACATGTTTCAGATTAAATATTATCGCAAATATTGGTTTTGAATCAGGATTTTCAGGATTTCGAGGATTAACTATAACGTCTCCGGTTTGAGTGGGAAGGTAACTATTAAATGATGCTATTATCTCCCGGCCTCCCGCCGCTGCGTAACGCATCGGCGAAAAGAAGGGTATGAAGTAATTCTCTACGAATAAACATTGCGTTTAAATCAAAGACGTCCTCTGTAATCCTCGAAATCCTGAAAATCCTGATTCAAAAATTATTTACAGGAAACATTCCCCAAAAGCACCCATCCCTCAAAATCCATTGGGATCCACTAAAGATGCCTCACCGGAGGTTATTCTTCGTTATGAGGACAATTATGCACTTTACTAATCAGATTTTGATGTTCCTTTAACATAGTTTGGGCAGCCTGATAAAGTTCCTCAAAGTGCATGACCAGAATGTGAACATCGCGGGGAACTTCCTCGCCCCACTGTTTAGTTTTAAACATACAACAAGTGTGTAAACCTTTAAAAACCGCTTCTAATTCTTTGGCGCGGAATAAAAAATTTTCAATATCGGGCAGGGTAGTGGGTAAAATAGTATTTTCCCTATGTAAATCCTTGGAGAGGTCCTCAAAAACAAGTTCTTTAATGCTCACCTGAAACAACTCAGACATCTTTAAAAGACTGTAAACTTTCGGCTCCGTAGATCCATTTTCATAAGAGGCAATGTTCCCCCTGTTCAGTCCAACACGGTTGGCGAATTCCTCCTGACTCCATTGAAACTTTTTCCTCAGCAAACGGAGATTTAAAGCCAGAAAAGTAGCGTTCATTACATCGTTATCTTGCTGTTCAATCATAAGGTAAGATCATAAATAAAAGATGGCGAAATATGAATGTTCTTTTTTAAATACAAAGGAAAGGAATTAATTGTTTAATGAATGATAATAAAATTTACATTTTTAATTCATTTGTCAGAAAAAAGTCATTTTATGTCGATAATTGTGACATTTTAGAAGATTATTGAAAAATATATTTGCATTCAATGCGTTTTTGGACTAAATTTGCATAAAATAAAAAAAATGACAGAAACAATAGTAGCCAATTCTTCCATTCAGATTCAGTTAGGTGCTATTCGTTCTTCCTTGCGTGCATTTGCACTTAAGTTAACTGGCTCGTCGAGTGATGCAGAAGATTTGTATCAGGATACCGCCTTGCGAATTATTATGCACGCAGATAAATTCAATGAGGGCACCAACTTTAAGGCGTGGGCAGTTACCATAATGCGGAATATTTTTATAAATAACTACCGTAAAAAAATCCGGAGGAATATGATTGTGGATCAAACGCCCAATTCTTATTATTTGGATTCAAATGAAGTCAATGAGCCTAACGCAGGGGAAACAGAAATTATATTCAGCGAACTAATGGTGCTGGTTGAAGGCTTACCGGAAGATTTTAAAAGACCCTTCTTAATGGCTTTTGACGGTTACAAATATGAGGAAATAGCGGAGGAACTGGGTTCTCCACTAGGTACCATTAAAAGTAGAATATTCTTTGCAAGAAAAAAGTTGCAAAAATTATACAAGGAACGCTATGCCATTTTCAGGGCTTAAATAAATAAATCCAAGATAGTTAGTGGCAATTTCCTGTTACCTAATTATTTTGGATGTATATGTTTATTATTTGTAGTGTCAAAAATCAGGTTCTGTTTTGAAACCAGCTATCTTTTTGTGTCGGTTGTTCAAAAGTTTCCCGAGGTAAAAAGAATTCTTTTTCTTGCTTTTCAAAAAGCTTTTTTCGTTGCCGTTCTTTATAATCTTCCTCTTCCTCTGTATTTTTAAACAGAAAGGCGGTCATCATTCCTGAAATGGCACCCAACAAGTGGCTTTCCCACGAAATGCCTTCTTGACCGGGGAAAATGCCAATAATCATCGATCCGTAATAAAAGCCAACCAGAATGGCCAAAGCGATGGAGCGAATGTTCCTTCTGAAAATACCCAACCAAAAAACAAACGCTACTAATCCGTAAATCACTCCGCTGGCCCCGATATGAAATACCTGTCTACCAAATAACCAAACGAGGCTTCCCGTTAGGAAATAAATAAGGAATAAGGCTGGAAAAGATATTCTCCTGTAGAAAAATAGAATGAGGGTCATAAGGGCAAAAAGGGGTGGGGTATTGGACATCAGGTGAGACCAGTTACCGTGAATCCACGGACTAAACAATATGCCTTTTATGCCAAAATTGGTTCTTGGAAAAATACCTAAATTACCTAAATCAATGAAAGTCAAGAAGGTAACCAAATGAACCAACCAAAGGATTGACACTGTTAGGGTAGCCACTTTGAGACTTTGAAAAAATGAATTTGGGTTATTAGACTTCATCAAAAGGCATTAATTATCAATTTAAATCTTTGATAAGATCTAAATACTTAGCTGAAATATCTCCTGTTTTTTTAATAGCCTTTTCAAAAGGGGTATAAGCAATTTCGTTATTTATGATGCCAATCATTACGCCCGATCTACCCTCGAGGAGCGCATCTGTGGCGGCAACGCCCATTCTGCTGGCCCGCACTCTTTCTAAACAAGTGGGACTGCCTCCCCGTTGAATATGACCTAAAATGGATACTTTTATTTCAAAAATATCTAGTTTAGATTTCACATAATCGGCAATTTGATAAGCTCCGCCTGCCTCATCTCCTTCGGCAACAACCACAATACTGGAGTTCTTTTTTCTATTGTGAGCATTTTGCAGTACTTTAACTAAATCGTCCAGATCTGTTTTATGCTCTGGCACCAATACAGCTTCCGCGCCGGTGGCAATACCTGCTGCCATGGCAATATACCCAGCATCGCGACCCATCACTTCGACAAAGAATAATCGGTCATGGGCATTGGCAGTATCTTTAATTTTGTCAATGGCTTCCATCGCCGTATTAATAGCGGTATCAAACCCTATAGTATGATCCGTTCCCGCCAAATCGTTATCGATTGTACCCGGACAACCTACGATATTAATATCAGGAAATTCCTTCATGAAAATATCTGCCCCTGTAAAAGTTCCGTCTCCACCGATAGCCACGATGCCATCGATATTTGCACTTTTTAGATTTTGGTAAGCCTGCTTTCTACCCTCCGGGGTCATAAAATCTTTACTTCTGGCAGACCTCAGTATAGTTCCCCCCAAATTGATAATAGAAGAAACAGCGTGTGAATCCATGTTTTTAATTTCACCATCTATGAGACCCTGGTAACCGCGATAGATACCTGCCACTTCGAGTCCTCTTTTTAAGGCGGACCTAACCACGGCGCGAATACAGGCATTCATGCCCGGTGCATCACCACCTGAAGTAAATACTCCAATTTTTTTCATAGTGCTAAATTATGCTTAATTATAAGAATCGTCGGCGAACCGTATTGATAAATGATTTTGCTGCGTCTTTTCTTTCCTCTTTATGCCAATCGTTTTGACGGCCAATATCTAGTAAAAATACTTTTGCCTGTTCAAAGTGCGAAAAGTTATTTATCATCTTTACCGATTCTTCCATTTCTGCACTATTTTTTCCAAATAAATCATTGGTGTACAAAAGACGTTCATTCATACTAAAGGTAGAAAAACTTAAATTAGTAATGGCTTGACTAGCCAATCTTTCTGCTAAATTACTGGGTTCTTGCCAAATAAACAAATGGGCTAACTCACTATTTGAGGCGGGTTCAAAATTGGCTACACCCCGCTCACGACCCAATAAACCAGTCTCTCTTTTTTCTTCGTTCAACGATTGAACCTCTTTTATGGGTTGTTCTTCTTTCAAAGGTGGCACCTCTAAAACAGGTTGCACTTCGTTCAGTGGTGCTTTAGGCTGACTTTGGCTCAAGGCGATGGTTTCGTAAAACTGCCTTAAATAGCTTAGCATCAGGTCTCTTTCCAGGGGAGAAACGCCTGGTGTATTCGCATCGATATTTTTATAAAGCGCATTTATTTTGTGTATCAACACGCGTG
>CAMDWC010000310.1 GCA_945878825.1 Haliscomenobacter hydrossis DSM 1100 | reverse complement strand
TAAAAAATTTCATTTTTTAAAAGTTTTCAATGTTTATTAACAAAAATACAACCAAAAAGAATCTACTTCCAAATAAGTTTTAGCTTAACAAACTGACCATCTTCCCGATCATACCTTTTAAGTAGAAACAGCGGAGCGTCCAGTCCGTTAAGCTCAAACACTATTTGATCGACAGAAAATGTATTCACCTCAAAGGGCAACCATTGACCTGACAAAAAATGTTGTTTAATACTTTTTAGATAATACGACAGATTAAGTTGAAAAATACTTTGCTGGAAAACGCATCGAATTCCTACTATCTGCGAATTATTATTCCGTTTAATTTCAGTTTCAATGACTAATATTTGTTTTATAAAAAGAACGGCGAGGTGCGGATTAATCCTTCCGTAGCCAAAAAAATGACTATGTCCATTATTATATTTTCCGGTATCTGCACTAATTTTATCGGAAGTCATATTTAAGATAGGACGAATGTGTCTGTTTTTAAGCCCTGGAAAAAGGCTTAGAATGATTGCCAGACTGCCGGCCACACCTGGGCAAGAAGCGGAAGTTCCCCCAAAGGTACCCACATAATCTCCCTCTGGATTGTACCCCAACGCATGGGATCGATCCGTTGTCCAAATCCCATCGGATACGCCTGACGGAGTTGAAGAAGCGGAACTACTGGGAAAGCAGCAAGCTATATTCTGACCAAAATCACTGTATGGCGATCTTTTTTCTTTAAAATCGCAAGCGGCAACGGCCAAAATAGCAGGTAAAGACGCGTATCCATCATATTGAATTTCTTCATTTCCATTTCCTGCGGCCCAAACCATCAGACAGCCAGAGCCATTCCTCCCCTTTTTCAACGCATAATCAATGGCTAACCGGGAACTATCGGGAAGAGGAAAGGGAATTCGATGAGCGGGATCATCGGGGTCATACCAAATGCCATCGGGCGGACCCCAGGAACAGCTAATTATATCGGCACCATGGTCAGAAGCCCAGGCAAAAGCTTTGGCTTCAGAGAACGAACCTAATCCTCCACTTCTGATAGGAATTAATCGAGCCATAGGCGCAACGCCACTGGCAAGACCCGAACCCTGCGCCAGAGCCACTCCGGCACAACAGGTACCATGATTTTCCTCCGTCGTCTGAGGTTGCGCTGAATCACTATCTAAAATAGTATCTTTGGGATAAACCACTTTGCCAGGGAAATTAAACTCAGGATGATTTGTGTCAACACCGTCATCAATAATAGCTATGGTCACATTTTCCCCTTTGGAATATTGCCAGACTTTTCTCATTTCTACCCCGCGCGGTTTATTAGAACCATCGATTGAAACTTCCTTTAAAAACCATTGGTTCTCGTGAATCTGATGTGTTTTTTTAGGGAATACCATTTCCGGGTAACAGATGAGAACCTGCGCATTTTCCCTCAACACTTTAGCAATATCAAAAATAGTAACGCCGGTGAATCCCTCCGATTTTACAAAATAGGCATTGCTGGTAAAGGAAAATTTTTCCTTTACCGATAGTTTGTATGAACTTAAAAGAGCTAAAATGGCCTTTGTTGATATATTTGCTTTGAACTTAACAAATAAATTTTCAGTATAAATGAAGGTTGAGCCTGATAATTCCTCTTTCCATACTCTTCCCGCAAATTTTATATTTGGATCTTCCTTAAAAGCTAATCTACAAGCATCGAGTTGGTCTGGTTCATTTACTTTAAAAATATTCACTTTCACCTCTGGAAAAGAAAAAGTAAGGGTTAAATTTTCAAAAAACATGGAGGCTTTAGCTGTTAAGACCTGCCTGAGTGCATCGAGTGGAGCCACTGAACGCAACACAAGCAGGTCTTTAGCTTGAACAATATTAAAGGTTTTCCCCTTTTTATTCCCACCATATCGAAAATTCGATAAAGGCGCCTTAACAGGCAAAACCTACTTTATTCATCATTTTATTGAATTAAAATTAAAGGTGGTAAACCCTTGTCTTGAAATTTTTTGCTGTATTCAGGTAAGTCTTCGTTTATCACTTTATCGATAGCAGATCTATCTAGCTTCCAACGAACATTCAAATCGGTAAGTCTTTGTTTTGCCCCATTGGTAAGTTTCGCCTCATTAGTATCAATTCTACTTTTCAAGTCTAACAACTCACCATTCATCTTACTTGGCCAGTTAATAACATCCTGGAAATTCTTCTGTCTTGTTTCAATAACCTGAGATTCCCAATCTTCCAATTTTTTCAACAACGATTTTCCATTTTCCAATAGATCCTTTGCTGCCGGATTGTCTTGAAGTATTTCATCTTGAAGTAAAATTTGCTTTTTCACCAACCGCATTTTATTTACCATTTGATGTACCTCTTTCACATCAGCATCGATTTTTTCCAAAATGAGTTGTTGAGCCATCCATTCTTCCTTAGTGGTAGTTGAAGCAGGATTCACCTTTATCTTAAAAGAAACCTCAGAACTTTGACCATTGGCGGTAAGCTTTGCTTTATACATACCCGGCCCCACTTTATATCCTCTTAAATCACCTTGTACAAAAACATTCTGAATGCCGGGTAAAGTTTCCGTTCTCAAGTCCCAGGCGAAACGGTTCACCCCCTCTAGAACGGGAAGAATGACTGGCGGAGGAGGTCCTCCCGGATAAGCGTCTAATTTCTTTGGTTTGATAGAAGAAAGGGTTCTCAACCACTTCCCCTCCGCAGTAAATATTTCTAAAGTCAAGCCTGAAGAATCCACTTTATCCCCTAAAAAGTAATCTAAAATAACCCCTTCTGCGGGATTTTCACCAATATTGCCTCTACTACCTCCATAACCTGAAGAACCAAATCGGTAAGTATCTTTTGGAGTGTAAAGTTGTAATTTACCTTGAGGAAAGCCTTTAGACTGTTGAATGGCACTAAGATCATCTAAAATCCAGAAAGCCCTACCTGCTGTAGAAGCAACTAAATCGTTATCTCTGAAGGTTAAATCGGTAACACCAACTACTGGCATATTGAGTTGAAACAAACTCCAGTTAGCGCCAGCATCGGCAGAAATATAGAATGCCCTTTCAGCACCGCCATAAAGTAAGCCAGGCACTTTTAGATCTTCCCTGATGACCCTTAAATAATCATCTTTACCAATCCCCTGATTTATGGAAATCCAGGTTTTTCCATAATCAGTTGTTTTATAAGCCATTGACTGAAAGTCATTAAAACGATAGCGGGTAGCGGAAATATAAGCTGTCCCTGGCTGATGTGGGGAAACCTCGATAGATTGAATCAGGCATTCCGGCAGACCTTGCGGGGTTACATTTTCCCAGGATTTACCTCCATTTCTTGTCACATGCACCAGACCACAATCGCTTCCCGCCCAGATAAGATCTTTTTCTGTAGAAGACTCAATTAAATAAAAAATAGTATTATAATTTTCTCCCCCAGCTCCTTCATTAGTAATAGGGCCGCCACCGACCCCTTGTTTATCTAACTCATTTCGGGTTAAATCAGGGCTAATTTCAGTCCAACTGATACCACCATCTGTTGTTTTCAGCACCTTATTCGCCGCATGATAGATGGTATTATAGTCATGAGGAGAAGCGATAATAGGCGCATTCCAATTAAAACGGTACTTCATATCCTTGGGAGCAATGGCCAGATTTAAGGCTGGATAGGCCATAATATCCTTAACTTCCTGGTTTGCCATATTTAATACCTCGATATACCCCTGGTAGCAACCACCAAAAATTTGCGTAGGATTATCTGGATTAAAAGCGAGGAAAGCGCTTTCGCAACCTGGTCCGGAAGTCCAGTCCTTATCGGTGATACCTGAACCACTGGTTCTACTTTGAATCATTACGGAAGAATTATCCTGTTGACCCCCATACACCCAATATGGAAAACGATTATCGGTATTCACTCTATAAAACTGAGCGGTAGGTTGATTTCCTTGAGCCGACCAGGTTTTTCCCGAATTAAAGCTAATTTCACCTCCACCATCATCGGCAAGCGCCAGATTCTCACTATTCTGTGGATTAATCCAAAGGTCGTGGGTATCGCCATGTCCTACCTTTAACATTGAAAAAGTTTTTCCTCCGTCAATGGAACGCATCGCAGGAGCATTTAGGACATAGACAATTTCAGGATTTGAGGGATCGGCATAAATTTCCATATAATACCAGGAACGGGCGGTAAGTGTTTGATCGTTTGTCATTAATTTCCATGACTTTCCGGCATCATCACTACGATA
>CAMDWC010000309.1 GCA_945878825.1 Haliscomenobacter hydrossis DSM 1100 | reverse complement strand
TTATAGGAAAAACTCAACGCCTCGCTACTACTATAATTTAGCTCCACTACTTCACCGGCACAAGATGTTTTTGTTTGGCTTAAAGTGATAGAGGGAATAGGAGATACAGGAATTGGCAGAGAAGAAACCGTATTATTTATACAACCCGTTGTAATGGATTCAACGGAGGAAATAGAAATGGAAGCACCTACCTGGGCATTGGGTATTGGAACAGAAAGGGTGGCAGCCGTTATATTGACACGTTGCGTGGTGCCACCTGGCAAAATATAATTAACAAATACATTTTCCGCTGAAGTCAGCTGAACAGAGGTACTCTGGCCAGCGCAGATTGCCACGGAAGGAGAGATGATAGTCACCTGTGGCGAAGCCTGGAGGGTAATTTGCTGGGGCATATCGACAAAGCAAGACTTACCTGAATAACTGGCTCTCACCGTGTAGATACCGGCCTGAGAGGCATTTACCAAACTCAACGCATTTCCCGTGCCCACAATACTGTCTCCAAAAGCGTTCCCATTTATCCTTAACTGATAACGAACATTAGGTTCAGATCCGCTTAAAGCCAGGGACACCGCTCCACCTTCTGGAATACATAGATTATTTAGTTGTTGAAAGGCAAAAGTACTGGGAATGGGACAAGCTGCCGAGAAGGATTGAATGACGCCCGCTTTTAATGAAAAATTTGAGCTATTAAATTGTTCATTAACAAATTCTCCACTTGAGAAAGTTAGTACATTATTACCCGAGGAATAATGATTACCCGCGGTGTTCGTCGCTTGTTGCCCTTTAACAAAAAGAAAGGAAAACATAAAAAGAATAGTAAACGTATGATTTAATTTCATAATAAAATTTTCCTTGAATTTTAAATTCTTTTCAAGATGAATTTAATCTGCTAAAATAATGAAAACAAGCCAATTAAAGACAAAATTTGAAATAAAATTTATTTATTTTTTAAATAAACGGTTTGTTATTTGACATTAAAGGTAAACATCATTTTTTTTAAATATTTTGCAGGTTGGGTATTTAGTAAATACCGGGAAATGAAATCTTTCCGTGTAACTTAGGTTGGATCAGGATTTTGAGGATTACAGAAGACATCGTCTGTTTGAATGTGAGGGTTATTTATAGAGTAATACTGTTTCGTGGCATTTTGAATCAGGATTTACAGGATTTCTAGGATTAATTATAACGTCTCCGAATTGGGTGGGAGGGTTATTATTAAAAGGAGTTTTCATTTCCAGACCTTTCGCCGATGCGTAACGCATCGGCGAAAAGAAGTATAAAAAGTAATCCTCTACGAATAAACATTACGCTTAAACCAAAGACGTCCACTCTAATCCTAGAAATCCTGTAAATCCTGATTCAAAACCAAGTGCTAGGAAGTGGATATTACAATGAAAACCTGATGGAATGATTGCCATTGTTCCGTAAATAGGGAAATGCATCTGTATCATGAGAGGGCGAATGCAATTCGCCCCTACAATTATGGAATACTTTCATGTACATAATCACACGAATAAACCTATGGATCTATATCATGCGGGTGTGAATGCCATTCGTCCCTACATGGCATATAGGATAATTTCCTTGTTGTCAACTATGTGCACTTCCCGGCGGATTCGATCTTCCCAGGATAATTCTGCCGCACTTTTCTTTTCGAGAAATACCATGTATCCTGTTTTTTGGCCCAATCGGTCCAGGTAACGGGCTAATTGTTCAATGCCCTCTGGCTCTGACCATTTATCGTGGTGCATTTTAATCTCTATCGTTATGACCTGTGCTTTCCAAAAAACAACCAGATCTGTCCGTCCATTTCCCGCTGCCATCTCCCGTTCAATGCGTCCTCCTCCATTAATAACCCGTTGTAAAAAGGCCATCAACATCAATTGGTGTCCCGCTTCCTTATATTGGTATCTATCAATCCACGATTCAGCGTTACGTTGATAAAATTTGGTGAATGCATCCAGTAATT
Organism: Haliscomenobacter hydrossis DSM 1100; assembly: GCA_945878825.1. Lineage (GTDB taxonomy): Bacteria > Bacteroidota > Bacteroidia > Chitinophagales > Saprospiraceae > BJGN01. The sequence goes on along the minus strand of CAMDWC010000309.1, from coordinate 2,263 downwards.
TGTCCATATCCAGCGTACCGTCAGTATTCAGGTACCAACTCGTTTGGGCAATGTCCTGATTAATACCAACGAAAAAGCCTATAGTCAGAATGCGTGTGATGATTTCTCTGTATATCGGATTGGCAAATTGGATGGGATTACCCGTGCTGATAAGCCCTAAATCGCGGCAATAACGTATGGCATCATCTGCTCCATCGAAGGCAGGAGAATCACCCGTGATGATACTCATGATAATGGGTCGAACCCGTGGATCGTCTATCTTATCAGCTAAGCTGTCGAGGTGCGTTTGACGTTGTTCTATGAGCCGCTCCTTGGCCAACTCAATCAAGTCTAAGGTAAGCTCAAGAGTGTAATCATTCTTTAAAATTTTCATTACCACCTCATTGACCAGTGCGTTTGTCAACCAGGGCTGTCCGCCAGAATAGGTGTATACCTTTTCTAATACCTCTTCTGAAAAAACCTGGCCAGTATCTTGCGTATGTTGGTCCAACAATCCACGTACTTCTTCCTTTGAAAATGCAGGTAGGAAAAAGGATTCTGCCTTAATGTTAAATGGAGAACCTGAACCTATCGACGGATTATCTGCGCGGGCGCGCATACGAAAATCACGGATATCTCGCAGGCCTACTAAGGCAATTGATTGAGGAAAATGTTTAGGCCGGGTTTGAAAGCCGTCTCGTAATTGACGTAAAGTAGAAATAAGCACATCGTCATAGAGAGCGTCCACCTCGTCAAGTAATAAAATCAAGGGTTTATCAAGGGTATCACACCAATCGGTGAGATAATTTCTTAGTAATAAGTTGCCAGGTGAATAACCATCCGGCTTAGGCGGTAAAGCATCGGGAGATAAAAAAAATTTAGAAGTCAAATATAAAGATTGTATAAACACTTCATTCGCCGTTTCCACGGAGATACTGCTATAACCAGCTGACTCCAGAGAACATACCACAGATACATAGTTACCTTCCTTATTTAATCGATGAGCCAAAGCGTGCAAGAAAGTAGTTTTACCCGTCTGCCGGGGCGCATGAATGAGGAAGTATTGCTTCGAATGTATCAAGTGCAGTATGTTCTCATACATGTTCCTGAACGGATCTACCATGTAGTGATCTTCTGCATTACACAACCCCGTGGTATTAAAAAATCTTTTCATTTTGTAAATATACTCCTTTTAGGCGTGGGATGTGCAATCAAGTTGAGGCGGTGGTTGGGAACTATGCGCGCAGCGAGTGATTTTTGAATCAGGATTTTCAGGATTTCGAGGATTAACTATAACGTCTCCGATTTGGGTGGGAAGGTTATTATTAAACGGTGCTTTCATTTCCAGGCCTTTCGCCGATGCGTAACGCAGCGGCGAAAAGAAGTATAAAAAGTAATCCTCTACGAATAAACATTACGCTTAAACCAAAGACGTCCTCTCTAATCCTCAAAATCCTGTAAATCCTGATTCAAAACCAAGTGTTAAGGGTAAATTTAAATTGAAAACTTTCGGGGAGAAGACGCGAAGCATCGCGTCTCTACAGAAAAACGGCATAAAAAGTGCCACTGTATGAACATTACACCCAAACCAAAGACGTCCACTCTAATCCTCAAAATCCTGTAAATACTGCTTTTAAACCAGGTGCTTGCGATTACCAAAAAACAACATTTTTTTTAATGTTTTTTATTAAAAAGTAATACTGTCTCGGTTCAACAACATAAATAATCGAGTATTTACCAAAATCCGAGCGTCGCCAGCCCGCACTTCCCCACCCACGAAATAGTCAAATAGTCAATCCCTAAGACAGCGGACGGAGACAGCACCTGACTTACCGTGGTTGCTCCTGACCACATTGCCATTGAGTTTGTCCAGTGCGCGGCCCCAAGCGGCGGTGCTGCTGCTCTGGCTAGCACTCCATACGGCACCAGCGTCTCCAATACCCCGGAAACTACCATCGCTAAAACGAGCACCTCCTGGGAGAGCGGAAAAGCCGTAATCGTCAGTACCTGTGTTTGTTGACCATAAGGCGGAATTTTTTTTCAGCTTAGTTCCTGCAGAACTGCTCTGAGTTCCAAAAGAAGAAGAAAGTGTATCCGCTCCTGAATCTATAAATATTACTAATTTATTCCAATCTGAATCTGTTGGCACGTGAAATCCCGTAGGACATAAATTTTTATACGTGGTACTTCCCGTTGTCGCAATTCCTTTTGCAGCATACCAATTGTATAAAAACCCGTAGTTCGTTGCATTTGTGCCTGAACTTGCTTGATTGTCATAAATGGC
>CAMDWC010000308.1 GCA_945878825.1 Haliscomenobacter hydrossis DSM 1100 | reverse complement strand
CCATGTTCGAAACATTTTTTGGAAATCAGGAAAACGATGATGATACTGAATTCATGCCTATAATTCCCATGGAAGACGATGGCTCTATGGGGAAGATGGGTAAAATTCCTGGACACATGCCAATCTTAGCACTCAAAAATACCGTGCTTTACCCTGGCGTTATCATTCCAATAACCGTTGGTAGAGATAAATCAATCAAATCTATTAAAAAGGCATTTGATACCAGTAGCAGGGCTATCGGTGTACTCTCTCAACGAGATATTCAAAAAGAAGATCCAGGAAAAGCAGACTTATACGATATTGGTACAGTTGCTAAAATAATGAAGTTGCTTCGTATGCCCGACGGAACGACCACAGCTATTTTAAGAGGTCAGAAAAGATTTAGATTAGATGAACTTACGAAGCAAAAACCTTATTTAGAGGGATCTGTTTCGCTTCTTGAGGAGCATAAAAAAAGCGGAGGTCTTGAATTTACAGCGCTCATTTCTACCATTATGGATATGGCGAAAAAGATTATTGAGCTTTCTCCAAATATTCCTTCGGAGGCTATCGCTATGCTGAAAAGTATCGAGGATAATTCTTTTCTACTCAATTTTATTGCCTCTAATTTAAATTCAACTATAGAGGTTAAACAGCTTATCCTGGAAACGGATGATCAGGCAGGTAAGGCTGAGCTTATCCTGGGGGAAATTTCCAGGCAGTTACAATTGCTCGAATTTAAAGACCAAATCGAAAATAAAGTTCGCGTCGATATAGATAAACAACAAAGAGATTATTTCTTGAATCAACAATTGAAAACGATTCAGGATGAGCTGGGGCAAAATCCACAAGAAGAGGAAATAACAAGGATTTCTGCCAAAGCAGAAAACATTAAATGGTCTGAAAAAACAGCTAAGCATTTTCAAAAAGAATTAGGCAGACTGAAAAGAATTAATCCGCATTCGCCAGATTATAGTATGCAGATTACTTACCTTGATTTGCTTACTGAACTTCCATGGGATAAAACATCCGCAGATAATTTTGACTTAAATAAAGTAAAAAAGACCCTGGATGCAGATCATTTTGGTCTCGAAAAGGTGAAGGAACGTATTATAGAGCATCTCGCTGTTCTAAAACTAAAGGGTGATATGAAAGCGCCTATCATCTGTTTGGTAGGCCCTCCAGGTGTCGGTAAAACCTCTTTGGGAAAGTCGGTCGCCAAAGCATTAGGTAGAAATTTCATTCGTATGTCATTAGGTGGTATTTCTGACGAAAGCGAAATTAGGGGACATAGAAAAACCTATATCGGTGCTATGCCAGGTAGAATTATTCAATCACTTAGACGAAGCGGTACCAATAACCCAGTGTTTATCTTAGACGAAATCGATAAAATTAACAGGGATTTTAGAGGTGACCCTTCTTCAGCTCTCCTGGAAGTGCTTGATCCTGAACAAAATAGTACTTTTCAAGATAATTACCTGGAACTTGAGTTCGATTTGTCAAAAGTACTTTTTATAGCCACAGCAAATTCTCTGAGTACCATTCAGCCTGCTCTTTTGGATAGAATGGAAATCATTGAAATAAGTGGTTATTCCGTAGAGGAGAAAATGGAAATTGCCAAAAAATACCTCATTCCTGAACAATTGGAAGCGCATGGTCTTCAAAAGAAACATATTAAATGGAAACCAGCGGTTCTTGAGTTTATTATACAACATTATACCCAGGAATCTGGTGTTAGAAATCTGAGTCGTCAAATAGCTTCTGTGATGAGAACCATCGCAAAATGGGTAGCAGGTGAAGAAGAATATCAACCTGAATTGACCAACCTTATGGTAAATAAGTTCTTGGGGGCCACAATTTATAGTCCGGATCAATATACCGAGAATAAAACCCCCGGGGTTGCTATTGGTTTGGCCTGGACTCAGATGGGTGGTGCTATTCTTTTTGTGGAATCTTGTCTGACAAAAGGAAATGGTAAACTTATCATGACTGGAAATCTGGGCGATGTTATGAAGGAGTCCGCTACCACCGCCTTGAGCTTCGTTAAAGCTCATGCCGAAGAGTTGAACATAGATATGGAGTTATTGGAAAAAAGAGATATCCATTTGCACATGCCTGAAGGAGCCATTCCTAAAGACGGCCCATCTGCCGGTATAACTATGCTTTCAGCCATTACTTCAATCTATACAGGAAGAAAAGTACGGCCATTCCTAGCTATGACAGGCGAAATAACGTTAAGAGGGAAAGTTCTTCCCGTTGGCGGGATTAAAGAAAAAATACTGGCAGCTAAAAGGGTGGGTATGAAGGATATAATCCTTTGTAAGGAAAATGAAAAGCATATTCTTGAAATTAATCCTGATTATATTAAGGGGTTAAATTTCAAATACGTTACAGATATGTTTGAAGTTTTACATCTTGCTTTGGAACCAGCTAATAAATAATTTGCCTCTTATTTGGTTTTTTTGTATTTTTAAACTAAATAAATCGAACCATTTAATTAGATGGTGAGTCTTTATCTCAAATATCATGGCATGAATCTTTATTATATACGTTTTACCTCGCTTTTGGTTTTTTTGTTGACTTTAAACGTAGCGTTTAGTCAGAAAAATAACAATGATCAACAGCAATTAGTGCAATTTTCAGGGTTAATTCTGGACGGAAGCGACCAGGCTGAACTGTTTCCAGTCCCTTATACGAATATTCTTATTAAGGGGAAAAATAGAGGTACGTACGCCGATTTAAAGGGTTTCTTCTCTATCGTTGTTGAAAAAGGAGACGTAATTATTTTCTCCGCCGTGGGCTATAAAACCATCGAATTTCAAGTCGATAAAGATTTGAAAGAGGACAAGTATTCTATTGTTCAGCTTATGTCCCAAGATCCTATTAATCTCCCTGAAACCGTTGTCTTTCCGTGGCCAAGCAGAGATCATTTCAGACTTGAATTTCTCGCAATGGACATCACTCCGGAACTTCAAAAAATTGCTGCTACCAATATGGCTAAAGAGGTTTTAAAGAAAGCGGAGTCCGCAGTGGCCTACGATGGGAACGAGAATGCTGATTATTTTATGAGGCAGCAAGCGTCAAATTATTATTATTACGGACAGAGACCTCCCATGAATATTTTTAATCCTATCGCCTGGAAAAAATTCTTTGATGCCTGGAAAAAGGGAGATTTTAAAAAGAAAGATGACTAGTTTGGATAAATTCGCTTCTTTCCCCATAATAATAGCTGCATTCCATACATGCTCAGGCAGAAAAGCAGGGAGGTAAAGGTCAAAACCCCTAAACCAACATATACCTTGGTCGTCTGCATGTTTATATAAGCAATCCGGTAACTATAGAAATCGGAAAAAATAAAGAGCGTGTGAATGATAAATAGCAAAGAAAATAAATGAACAAGTATTTCTAAATAAAGGGTTTGTCTTCTCTTTTGAATACTTCCCGAACTTTTTTTCTTTACTTTGATGTATCTCAGACTAAAAAATAAATAGGCAAAAAATTGGCCTAAATAGGCTGCCGTTTCTAAACTTCCAAAAAACGGATTAGTTTCCGGGGATATCTTCGGTAAAAGTCCGCTGTGATACCCCAAAAAGGTGACAAAAAAGTACATTACCTGACCTATCGGTAGTAAAAAGTGCTTTGCATCAGTCCATCGGAATTGGTACGTTGGAAATAAGGCAATTTTAATGTAATAGAAAAAAAGAACAGGTAATGCCAGGGTAAAGTAAATAGGCAGAAATCTTATTCTTGGGTACAATTCAAAAAATCCAAGAATTCTTAATACAAAGTGAAGTTGTGTAAACCCAAAAGCAAGTAGGAGTAGGGCAAAAAATAAGTAAGATCGAGGCTCATTTTCTTTCTTAAAATAAAATCTGATGCCAACTAATAAAGACTGAGAGATAGCAAAACCAATGATTGCTATGACTATCCAATAATAGATGGTGTGCGACTCCAAAGATTGAAGCACGCGGATTAATTCCATTTTGTCTGGGTTTATTTTGTCAAAGGTAACATTCTTTTTTCAATGTAACGATTTACCAATTTCATACAGAAGGTCACGCTCATTATGCCGATGAAATTTGTAAGGATGCCTTTTTGGGAATAGCATTCAAGAAAGGGCCAGGGCACTTATAAATATCGCTCATCCCTCGGTTAGAGAGTCATTGGAAAAGGCAGCACGGGAAATTTGGCGTCTTAAATAGGACTTTCATTTAATGGGTGACGGTAAGCAATAAATGAGGGATTTAATAGCGATGGTTTATTGTAAACC
>CAMDWC010000307.1 GCA_945878825.1 Haliscomenobacter hydrossis DSM 1100 | reverse complement strand
CTATCTCCATGGTCTTGTATATACTTTGTCGCATTTCGCGTAGCTAATGCTTCCCAAAGTCCTTCTGGCTGATAAGGATGTACACTTGGACCACCAATCTGGGGCACTAAAAGTCCGCTGGCCGCTAAGGCGTTATCGCGAACCAGTTCTGCCGGCAGACGATGCGCCGGGTAACGACTATATAAATCATTGGCAAAATCTACTTCTTTAACCATTTCTGAAGTATATGAAGATTGCCTGTAAGTAGCAGAAAGGACTATTTCTTTTAAAAATGCCTTCACATCCCAATTTTTCTCCCTAAAATTCAACGCCAGATAATCTAACAATTCCGGATGCGTTGGAAAAGAGCCCTGATTTCCAAAGTCTTCTTGCGTTAAAACTAATCCCTTCCCGAAAAGCATTTGCCAAAAACGATTCACCGCTACCCTGGCAAACAGTGGATTTTTCTCATCCAGGAGCCATTGAGCTAATCCCAATCGGTTTTTTGGATATTTGTCCTCATCAAAAGGGAAAATTTTAGGAATTGTATTGGGCGTAACCTCAATTTTTGTAGGTGCGTCGTAAGCTCCCCGATCAAGGATAAAGGTCTTCCGATATTCCGCCCTATCTGTCATTATCATTACCTCCTCTTCATTCGTTGCGATATAATTTTCTTGACTCCGCAAGGAAAGGAGGGAATCCTGGCTCTTTTTGACATCTGGTTGATAACCCCGAAGTAAGAAATACGATAAAAGTTGCTCTTGTTCCTTCTCCGATCTTGATTTTTTATTGACTATCTGAGGAATGATATCTTGCGATGTATCATAAAGGTCTGACACTTCAATTTCCGATAATGCCCGTTTATAAATGGCCAATTCGTCCATATCCATATTTTGCAAAGTACGAGGCGAATTAGATCCCAATGTAAAATTTCTTGTTCCTCTAATGACATTAAAGCGCGCGAATACCATACTTTTTTGCAAATTATCAACCAGTAATTTGTATTCCGGAATTTTACCATTGAGCCAGAAACGGATACCTGAAGCCTTGCTACTTCCGTCATAAGTCAGAGCAATATGTGTCCATTCTCCCACTTTAAGGGTATCGATGGTAACAAAATCGATGGCATTATCGGGCAAAACATGGGCAAATTGAAAAGACAGCGTACCATTTTTGTTTAATTTACAAGCCCATCCGCGGAAACCTTCTTCCTCACTATTCGCTTTATTGAAAATGGGACCTTCCTCACCATGTTTGTTCAATTTCACCCAAATACTCACTGAAAATGGTTGAAAACGGTCATAACTCAATGCTTTTCCCGCTTCAATACTCGCTTCGCCCCTAAAGGAGATTCCCTGTCCCTTTTTACCGGCAACGAGGAAAGGATATTTATCTCTATCCCCAGAAAATCGGACCGCTTTTACCGTAGAATCTACCTTTTCCATATTCAGGAAGCCGCTAAATTTGCCGGGAGGTTTTATTTTAATCGTCGAATCTGTTTTACTTCTTTCCAACTCCTTTGCCCGCCGTTCTAATTCTGCCTTTGTTGGAGGGGTAATCATATCCCCAATCAGCGTGGTATCTATTTTCTCAAAATCAAGATATAAAACTCGTCCAACGGGTTCTTTCAAGGAGGAAATATTGGATGCATTGATTTTTGTCAGCCATTTTTCAAGATCATTTTTATACTGATCTGTCATCTTCGTTGCCGTAATATGCGGTTCCATCAAAGCCCTCAAACTGTCCAGACTTTTCTGAGCGGCGGGGGTTGGTAAAAGCACTGTTGGAGACGCTTCACCGTTATAAGGAACAATACCAGATTCGTTATTCTGATTAAAGAAGGCATATAAAGCATAATAATCTTTATCCTCGATAGGATCGTACTTATGGGTATGGCATTTTGCACATTCGGTTGAAAGTCCTAAAAAAGCTTTGCCAAAGGTAGCTACGCGATCGCTCACATATTCCACCCGGTATTCTTCCGGCACCACCCCACCCTCTTGCGACTGTTGGTGATTTCTATTAAAACAGGTAGCTATCAACTGATCGAGGGTTGGATTTGGCAATAAATCGCCAGCTAATTGCCAGATAGTGAATTTATCATAAGACAAATTCTGATTAAATGCCCTGATAACCCAATCCCGATAAGGATAGGTATTTCTCATGCCATCGTCCTGATAACCATGGGAATCGGCATATCGGGCTACATCTAACCATTCCAAAGCCATTCGTTCCCCAAAATGGGGTGAAGAAAGCAACCGATCAACCAATTTCTCATAAGCCGTTGGAGAGGTGTCATTTATAAAATCTTTTACCTCCTCAACGGTAGGCGGCAATCCAATGAGGTCAAGAGATAAGCGGCGAATAATCACTTCTTTTGTTGCTTCAATATTAGGTTTCAGGCCTTTTTCTTCTAATTTTTGAAGAATATAATCATCGATGGTCGTTTTAGACCAAGCCTTATTAATGACCAAAGGAGAAGGATATTTGAAGGGGGAAATAAACGCCCAATGTTCTTGATATTCAGCACCTTCCGCAATCCATTGTACTAATATTTTTTTCTCTTCTGCGGTTAATTGCAGGTTTGACTTAGGCGAAGGCATTACCTCATGAGGGTCGTCAGACATAATCCGACGGACCAATTCACTTTCTTTGATATTAAAAGGAACGATAGCCCTTTTACCCGACGGCAACAGCGATGTGGCTGCTTCAAAAGAAGTTAGTTGCAGCTCTGCATCTACTTTTGATTTATCGGGACCATGACATTTGAAGCATCTATCGGATAGAATGGGCTTTATTTGCCTGTTAAAATCTATTTTCTTTGAATAGGCCGTATTCAAAATAAAAAGAACCAGAAAGGCCGACACACTAAAAAATTTATTATCGTAGCGCTTGAACATAGACAGCATATTTTAAAATAATAGATTAGGCCAATACAGATTTCACTACTTTTCCAGCCACGTCGGTTAATCGGTACCTTCTTCCTTGCGTTTTAAATGTAAAACGTTCGTGATCGATACCCATTAGATGCATGACGGTAGCCTGATAGTCGTGTATATGCACTGGATTATTTATTATATTATATCCAAAATCGTCTGTTTCCCCGTAGGTATATCCCTTTTTCACACCGGCACCAGCCATCCAGATGGAGTAACAACGCGGATGATGATCCCGGCCATAATTATCGACGGTGAGTTTACCTTGAGAATAACAACCACGTCCGAATTCTCCGCCCCAAACAACAAGAGTATCTTCGAGCAAACCTCTTTGTTTTAGATCAAGAATCAGGGCAGCAGAAGGTTGATCTACATCTTTTGCCAGCTTTGAAATTTCGGAAGGCAGATTGCCATGTTGATCCCATCCCTGATGATAGAGCTGAACAAAACGGACATCATTTTCAATTAATTTTCTGGCTAACAAGCAATTAGCAGCATAAGAACCAGGTTTCCGCGCATCTTTTCCATAAAGATCAAATACCCAATCAGGTTCTTTACTTACATCAAGTGTTTCGGGCACAGAGGTTTGCATCCGATAAGCCATTTCGTACTGCGCTATTTTCCCATTCAGGTCATCATCGAGCGTTTGTTCAATCTCAAGTTTATGCAACTTCGCCAGAGCATCCAGCATGTCCCGACGTGAAAATTTATCGATTCCCTTAGGATCTTTTAAATATAAAATAGGATCATCACCTGAGCGAAACAAAACTCCTTGATGTTCGGAAGGCAGGAAAGCATTATTCCACAATTTAGCGTAAAGCGGTTGATCGCCGTTGTTTGAACGAGAGAGCAACACACAAAAAGCGGGTAAATTTTTATTCTCGGAACCTAGTCCATAACTTACCCATGATCCGAAACTGGGACGTGCGCCTTGTTGACTACCCGTTTGAAGAAACGTAACGGCGGGGTCATGATTAATTGCTTCCGTGTGCATAGATTTTATCACACACATTTCGTCGGCAATTTGCTGATGGTAAGGCAATATTTCGCTTAACCAAATCCTTCCTTTCCCATACTGTGCAAAATTAAATTTGCTTCCCGCTAATGGAAAAGATTTTTGATGCGCCGTCATACCCGTTACCCTTTGCTCCCCCCGAATGGAGGCAGGTAACTCCTGGCCAAACATCTCTTTCAATTTAGGTTTATAGTCAAATAAATCAAGTTGTGACGGGGCGCCACTTTGAAACAAGTAAATGATTCGCTTTGCTTTCGGTGCAAAATGAGGCAATTGCAAATCATTGTTAAACAGATTGTTATCGTTCATTAAACCACTCAAGGCCGTAGCACCGAGACCTAAAACACTTCC
>CAMDWC010000306.1 GCA_945878825.1 Haliscomenobacter hydrossis DSM 1100 | reverse complement strand
CTAAACTCCTTTTGTGTGTTCATGGAATATGTTGCAAATTTAAGCCCTTTACACGAACAATTCCAGTGTTTTTAAAGATTGACGATAACGTTAACAATTCAAAAACCCTTTAAAATTAATGCTTTTGAAGGTTAAACAGTCTGTAACTCCCTAATTCATTGACCTTACAGATTATAAAAATTGTTAATTTCAGAAAAATTAAATTTGTTTTTTTTGGGTAAAACAAATTTTTTAAGAAAAAATTAACGTTTTTATTAACAAAAAAAGGATATTTCTTTGTCGTTGGAACGAATGAAGCCGTTCGTTACATATATATGAAAAAGACAAACAATGGATACTTTTTCATTCTCATCAGAAAGATTGCGCGATATTCAATCATTGATTTTACACTTTGACAGGGTTAAGGTTCAATTGATGGATAATAATCAACTGAATTTAATTCCCTTTCATGATACTTATTTCCTAATTACAACATCGGTATTTAGTAAATTAGGCACAGGTTTTTTTGAAAATGATGAAAATATGACGTCTTTTGTTCTGTCCTTTGCTAAGTTCTATTTTGATGCCCTAAATCAATATTTCAAAGGAGAATCAGTTGCTGCTGCCTGGCAATTTATGTTTAATCAATGTGAAAAAAATCACTTGCCTCGTTTTGTTTATCTTTTATTAGGCGTTCACGCGCATATTAATCAGGATCTTTCCCTATGCGTTAGAGGATTAGATTTTGGTGTAACTTTTAAAAATGATTACCTCGCCATAAATCATATCATAAAGGGAAAACTGGCAGAGGCAATAGCTCAATTAGATGAAAAATCTATTTTTTTGAAGCGCATTTTAGAAAATGGTTTGTTTCTATATCAAATGCCTATGCACCAAATCATTGTCTTATGCAGAAATCTGGCTTGGGATAAAAGTCAGGAGGTAGCTACTACTGAGTTAGTTTATGCTTAAATGATCCAATAATTGAGGGTAAAAAAATCCAAATGCTTCTTTCGGCATGGTATGGCCCATCCCTTCCACAATGATTAATTCTGCGGCTTTATTCAAAGAAGCTAACTTAGACGCATGGTTTACAGGAACAATGGGATCAGCACTGCCATGTATAATCAAAAAGGGTATATTAATTTGGGGAATACCTTGAATTCTTGAACCTGAGGCAATGATAGCACAAAATTGTTGATACCTTGCTTTTGGATTCTGTCCTTTTCTTATGTCAATGCTCTCGGTCACTATTTTTCTAAGTTCTTCCTCATCATATCGAAACTTAGTTCCATTTAAATAACGGAACATTTTCATGTAAAATTTGACGGTAATTTGAGGATGAAGTACAGGGTGATTTATATGGAAATGTCTGAATAGAAAAGGTAAAAGAGGAAAATATAATTTTTCCTGCCATTTTTTTGTTAAGCTTAGGTCATACATAAACGCCGATGACATGATAGAACATATCGATAAAATTCTCTCGGAAAATGATATAGCCAGTCGCTGCGCAATCATTCCTCCCATGGAAACGCCAATTAGATGAACTTTTGGAAGATTTAAATAATCAATTAGAAAAATGGAATCTTGTGCCATATCTTCTAAGGTATAAGGGCTTTTTCTATGCCATGTATCGTTCAACCAGGTGGATTTTCCTATGTCACGGTTGTCAAACCGAATGCAGTAAAAGTCATTATCCAATAACGGTTGAATGAATTCTCCAGTGAATGCAAGACATTGCGCATCTAATCCCATAATTAATAAAACAGGTGGATTCGCTTCGTTTCCAAAAGTTTCGTAATACAGGTCTATTTTATTAGGAAGCGAGGCTATTCCAAATCTTGTTGGGTTCATTTAATGGTTAATTTTGTACCTTAGTCGTTGCAATTCTGATAAATATGCGCATTTTATTTCTTTTTTCAGCCTTTTTTATTCAAAATCTGATATTAGGTCAAGTTTTGCCATTCGTTGAATTGACGGAAGATAAAAATGAGATGGTACTGGACATCCGCTACGCAACATCCGATAATTTTACAAATACCAGGCTTTACGATTGTGGGCGTTGTTTCCTTCACCCAACCGTAGCCAAAGCTTTGCAACGTGCCGCGGAAGATTTTAAAAAACAAGGATATAAAATCATTCTGTTTGATTGCTACCGGCCACTTTCCATACAACGAAAGTTATGGGCAAAAGTACCCGATGCCAGGTATGTTACCCCGCCAACTAAGGGTTCAATGCATAATAGAGGCGCTGCAATAGATATTTCCCTTCAGGAAATTAAATCAAAAAAGGAGCTGGACATGGGAACGCCTTATGATTTTTTTGGTAAAGAGGCTTACATGGATTACCAGGGACTACCGGCAGTAGCCTCTAAAAATAGAAATATATTGCATAATACGCTCATGAAATACGGATTTAAGCCTATCAGGACAGAATGGTGGCATTTCTCTTTTAGTGGCAGTGGTGCCACTATCTCGGAATGGAACTGGACTTGCCCATAAGTTATGATTAACAGGTTTTTAATATTTATTTTCATATTCTATAAACCTTTATGCTAACATTGTCGGTTTTAATAATACCTTAAATTTTATTCAAATGCGATATTACTACTTTATACTTATTCTCTTTTTGTCAAATGCAGCTGCTTTCGCTCAAAAGGACACGGTTTTTATTTGGGTGGATGGCCTGTGCGGCATGTGTAAAAATAGAATCGAAAAGGAAGCTATAAAGGTAGAAGGCGTCGGTGCTGTCAATTATAATGTGTACAATAATATTTTATCGGTTGTGCCTTCATCTGCCGCTTTCAATAATAATACATTGCAAATGGCCATTGCTGGCATTGGGCATGATACAGAAAAATACAAGGCAGATTCCCTGGTATATGAAAGTTTACACGAATGCTGTCATTATCGCGATCCAATAATTAGAGCCGATCATTTAGAGAAATTAGATGCTTCATCTATTATTTCAGGCACTGTTTATTTAAAAGGTGAGGGTAATAAAATACCGGCCGTGGGTGCTTCTGTTTATTGGGAAGGTACCAATCTGGGTGAATTTACCAATGAAAATGGTGAATTTACCATTCCTCGTGCCGGTACAACTTCTCTTTTGGTTTTTTCCTATGTAGGCGAATCCTCAGATTCTGTAGATATGAGAGGTCAAAGGGAGATAAATATTACGCTCGGTGGGGGATATGAATTGCAGGCCATTGAAATTAGTTATAAGAAAAAGGCGACGTCTTATTCTTTTTTAACCCCTGTAAAGGTTCAACTCCTGGGGGAAGGGGAATTGGCAAAAGCAGCTTGTTGCAACTTATCGGAAAGTTTTGAAACTACGCCTTCCATAGATGTTTCTTTCACAGATGCCGTAACTGGAACAAGACAAATTGAAATGTTAGGTCTTTCTGGAGCTAATATGTTGATTACCAGAGAAAATATTCCCGATATCCGTGGTCTTTCCGCCATTTATGGCCTGACTTTCTTGCCAGGAACCTGGGTGGAGGGTATTCAGTTAAGCCCTGGCATTGGTTCTGTAGCTAACGGTTTTGAAAGTATTTCAGGTCAAATAAACGTGGAATTAAAAAAACCTGAAAATAGTGAAAAACTATATTTTAACTTTTATGCCAATGAAATGAATCGTTTTGAGGCTAATTTGAACCTCGCTCATTCCCTGAATGAAAACCTACACACAGGGTTACTCTTACATGCAAAAAGGCAGAGGGATCAAATGGACAGAAATGAGGATCATTTTATGGACGGCCCTATCGGAGACCAATTTATATTGGCTAATCGCTGGAAATTTAATACCTCCAATGGAATACAAGGTCAATGGGGCCTTAAAGGCACTTTTATTCAAAATAATAGCGGGCAGTTATCGGGTGCAAATCACGTCCATCCGGGAACAGGTGTGTACAATCCATGGTTAGCCAGTATGGATACCCGTAGGGTGGAAGGTTGGTATAAAATGGGCTATTTATTTCCCGATAAGCCAAAAACAAGTGTCGGTTTACAACTTTCAGCTTTAAATCATGATCAAACGGGGTTTTTCGGTAAAAGAAAATATGACGCTTTTCAACAATCTTTTTATGCGAATTTACTCTACCAATCTATTATTGGAAGTACTGACCATGTTTTTAAAAGTGGTTTGAGCTATCAATATGATCGCTTTGATGAAACCATGGGCGAATCAAACTTCCTCAGAAATGAATCTGTTCCCGGCGTTTTTTCTGAATATACTTATAATTATTTAAATAAGGTTTCCCTGGTTGCTGGATTAAGAGCAGATAACCATAATCAATACGGGTTCTTTGTTAC
>CAMDWC010000305.1 GCA_945878825.1 Haliscomenobacter hydrossis DSM 1100 | reverse complement strand
CCAGGTAAACACGAAATTTTTTACACGTCAGAGATAGATGAAATAAAAATAAGCCATGAAGCTTTAAATAGAAATGGATTCTCTCTTGGAGCTCTTTATGCTGCGAATTGGATAAAAGGAAACAAGGGGGTTCATCATTTTGCAGATATTTTGTCGCTACAATTCAGCTAATTTTTCGAGTAGCCAATTTTTTGAGGCAACATTATTCATCTGCTCTAATTCTAAGGTTAATTTCTGTTTCGCTTTTTCATCCTTTGGCGTCATTCTGGCAAGTTTCTTAGCAATTGAAACAAAGTTTCTGTAAAGTACCTTTCTGGCCTCAGGAATTTCGTTATTTCTATTTAAAAAAGCTCTAAAGCTGTCGAATAAAAAAAATAAAGCATCTGTTTCACCCGTATCGTAGTAGGTACAAATTAACATGGTCTTTGAATTTAAATTATATATATAATCATCGTATTCAACAGATTGTAGTGTTTTTATTACAAGGTCATACTTTTTTTGATAAAAATATAGCTGCGCAAGATTAAATGATAATGAATTATGCCTTTGATTTTCAGGAAGTAGCGGCGCATAATCAGTGATAAATGCTTCTATCCAGTTAAATTCCTTTAAACGAAGACCAATAACTACAATATTTTTAAAGTGATAGGGTGAGAATGATTGATCTTCCAGTAAAATATCTTGTGATACTACCTCTTTGTAAAAATCAAAAAGTTGAACTAAAAACTTACTATTCCCTTCATTAATTTTAATGGAACAGTAGTTGATCATTGTAGAATATATTTCTGCTAATTCTTTTTTAGGAAAAAGTGGATTATTTTCGGAAACCGATTGCCTAAGGGAAAAGTAGTTATCTTCATTAGCTGAATCAGTGTATAAATTCAATAATTTTGAATAAAGCATGATGCTCGGCACATTTTCATAACCTCTTAATTTTATCATGTTTTTAACTTCCTCAATATAGGTCAATTTGTAGGAATGTTTAGCCAAAATTTTAAGCTCAAATTCATTACAAAATAAGCGTAATTTTTCGGATAAATAGAAGATATCCAGAGCTTCGTTTATTTCCTCAATATTAGAACGAATGTTTCGGTCGCCCTCTAAATTTAATATTTCATAGTTATTTCGTTCAAGAGAATACCGTTGTAAATAGGCTTGAGAATGTCTGAATTCGTTAGCTTCTAAGTGAATGCGAGCATTTTTCACACTGCTTTTTGAAAGATTAGTTATTTTTCTTTCGTTTATTACCTCTAATAAATATAAATCTTGAACTATGGGCTCACGCTGGTATAAGTCAAAAGACAAAAATTTGGTCAATAACTTGAAAAGATCGGAAAAATATTTCCTTAATCTAATATCATCAAATGGAATTCCCTTAAATATTTTTTTCCAAAGTATTTGTTTTTCGAGTAGTTCATTAGGATTTTTACTAATATGATCATCTATAAAGTCAAAAATTGAAACCAAATTTTCATCACTGTTAAAAAAGGGAGATATTAAGAATTTTTTATATCTATTTCTTTCTGTTTTGTTCAGATGTATGAGGGTTTTAATTAATTTTGAGTCTTTCATGAATGTATATGTCTAAAAGTTAAATTTATATTAAAATAAACGCTATTTGGAATTTAATTGTATATTTGTAAATAAAAAAAACGACCTAATTTCAAATAGCATGCATTCAAAAATAACCTTTCTGGCATTCACCAGTTTATTTTGGGTCTTCTCTAATCTTTCTGCTCAGTCAACGATTGATGCAGTAAAATCGATTGATGTAGTAAAAAATAAGAATGGTGCTGGTCTTGTTGGGGTAGATTCCAATACTTTACCTACTCATACCATTCCTGTCTCAGGTTTCATTACAGTTTTGGGTACTGGAAATCTATACACGTTTACCTATACCCCAAATAGAGACTTTTTAGGGAATGATACCTTTTCTGTTTATTCAATTTCAGGAAAAATTCCAACAATTACCCGTTTCAATGTGACGGTTAGACAAGCAAAGGTAATCGCAATACCTGATTTATACGCATACGATTTTGTCAAAGAGGGTGAACAACTTATGTCAGTTACGGAGAATGATATCGATGAAGAAACAGGGTTAAAACCAACCATAAGTCTTATTACTTCTAAAAATAATGGTATTTTCACCATCGCTGCTGATCGTAAAGACATTTTATTTACCCCAGTAAAAGGGTTTTCAGGAGTAGCAAATATTACGTATTTAGTTTGTAATGTCACCAATGAGGTATGTTCACAGACCACAGCCTCTATTATAGTACCTAATCCGAAAGATACCTTCGAAGTTTTCACACCAAAGTTTTCACCGATAAATTTACCTATTCCAAAAGATTTTACCTTGCAAGGCTCCATATCCAATGGAACAATAAAAACCGATGGACATTTCCAGGTGTTTACGCCTAATGCCAGTTTTGAAGGTAAAGAAAGTATGCTCTTTAAAAATGCATTAACCAATCAACAAATTTTTGTCAACGTAAATGTTTTGTCAAAGCGCAAAAATCTTTATGCCTTTGATGATTTTACTTCACTTACCCCAGGCTCTTCATTTTCTAATTGGAATTTGCTGACAAATGACAATATTAAGAGTAATCCTTCTTTTAGAATTATTTCGCAGCCTAAATTTGGTAAATTATCTTCTATAGAGGGAACCAGAGTTACTTATGAAGCTCCAAATGGTTCAAATTTTTCAGGGATAGATCAATTCACCTATGAACTTTCTCAGGATGGGTTGGAAAAGGAAATGGCTACCGTTTACATTAAGGTAAGTAAATTTGAACCTGTTTCTTCTGTATTTAATTTTTATACACCAAAAGGTGTTACATTAAAAGTGGGGAATACTTTTCCTTCTTCAGTGAACAACATAAAATTAGAAATTAAGAAAAGAGGTAATGGTGATTTGATTGTAAATCAAGATAATACATTAACATATAATCCTTTGAACATTAATTCAGGCGTGGATAATAAATGGGAGATAGACTATTTGGTGTCTGATAAAGTGGTATCTACGATTAATTTAATATTTAATATCCTTAACGAAACCTCCGTAACAGTCCCTTGTTTTGGCGCTGATTGTGTTTGGATTGGCGATACTAATAACGATGGTGTTGTTTCGTTAAATGATTTATTACCTGTAGGGAGGTATCTTGGAAATGTTCATGTATCTGATGGTCCTTCAACTACTGAATCCTGGTACGGCAAGAAAGCATCAGAATGGGATAATGTGCCTGCTTTAAAATATGTAAATACCAATGGTGATCGATTTATTACCGATGCTGATACTTTAGCAGTAAGAAAATATTTAGGTAATACTCATGGAATCATCGCAAAAGATATTCCCATACAGAATTTTACAGTTAAATTAAAAGGTAATGCAACGGTGAAGCCTGGTGAAGCTGTAAATCTTGAGGTATTTATTGGAGATAAAAGTAATCCAGCTATAGATTTATATGGATTTACGCTCTCTTTACCTTTTAACAAACAGATTTTTGATTTATCCAAGTCATCATTAACTTTTGATTCAAGGAGTTGGGTAGCTTACAATTCTCCAGTATTTTCGTTGACTAACAGTAACGGTGAAAGAGGTTTGATGGAAGCTGCTTACACCAGAACAAGTGGTAAATCAGCGGACGGTTTCGGTAAAGTTGGTACGGCAAGAATTATTGTGATTGATATCGCAGGTATTAAACCACCCAATGGTTCCAATGAACTACAAGTTACCCTAGGAGGTCAAGCTACTGCAAGTGATGCGAACGGTAATGCTTATAGTCTATATGTTGAACCCTTTACCTTAACGATAGATTTTAGCGATAGTAAAGAAAAAGTAATGCCAACGTTACCTGTAGAACCTATTTTAAGCCCAAGATTTGAAGAAGGTGGTGAAATAAGTATTTTTCCAAATCCTGCCACGGATTTTGTAAACATAAAAAGCTATAAAAACAGCCTAATCAAGACCGTTCAGTTAGTAAATATGTCTGGTCAGGTATTGTTTGAGTCAAATAATATAAATCAATCAGAAATAGAGATGTCTATCGCAAACAGATTAACTGGCATGTATTATGTCAGAGTTCTTACTGAAAATGCGATATTCACCCGTAAAATACAAATCCTACAAAGGTAATCCCATAACACACATTTTTTTTAGTGAATCGCCTGTAGCTTAACGTTACAGGCGATTTTTATTTATGATATCCAGTAAATCGTCTCTGTAATTTTGTCCAACGGGAAGTAACTTGGGTATATTTTTTTCAATAACCTCCACCATATTTCCCAATATTGCATTTAT
>CAMDWC010000304.1 GCA_945878825.1 Haliscomenobacter hydrossis DSM 1100 | reverse complement strand
TATCTATCTTTCTATTTATCTATTAGCCTGAATGGTCAGGTAATAAATAGCCAGGAAATAGATAAAGGAACAAGTATTGAACGCAATACTATATTTAATCTGGAGGAATTAAAAGTTCGCTGGAAGAAGGCGGCTTTGGAGAATTGTCCTGGGGTACCTTGTCCGACATTCTTTACCTGCGGTACCTCTACCGTTTCAGACGTTGATAACAACTCTTACAACACTGTATTGATTGGCACCCAATGCTGGACGAAGACAAATTTAAAGGTTACTCATTACAATGACGGTACATCGATTCCATTGGTAACTTCAGGAACATGGTCAGCAACCACCGGGGCTTATACTATTTATGGTAATGAATCAAGTTCAGGGGCGAACGCAACGAACTATGGATTTCTATACAATTGGCATGCTGCAAAAGGAATTACCACGACAGGAAGTACCACGTATAAAAATATATGTCCAACGGGCTATCATGTTCCAACAGATTCTGATTGGAATAAATTAGTAAAATTTATAGATTCAGGAGCAGATACATCTTCTACTTCTTCAGCACAGAGCACTACTGCAGGTACTAAGCTGAAAAAAAATGATTACTTATGTACAACAAACACAGGAACTGACGATTACGGTTTTTCCGGTCTCCCAGGTGGTTCTCGCAGTAGCGATTGTAGTTTCAACTATATTAGAAACAACGCTTATTTCTGGAGTGCTACTGAGTTCGACTACTACAACGCCTGGCTCCGCAACCTGAACTTCTTCATTGGCTTTGTGAGCAGGGGCTACGTCAATAAGTCAGTTGGCGTCTCTGTTCGTTGCCTCAGGGATTGACTATTTGACTATTTGACTATTTGTGGGCTGGCAAATGCGGGTGGTAGAAAGGGGGGTTTGGGGGGAATTCCCCCCAATGGGTCTTTGTTAGTTTTAAAAACCTCAAAAATAAATCATTATGGGATTAGCAGAAGAACTGCCAGTGTACAAAAAAAGTTATGACTTATTATTACAATTATTTGAACTGACAAGGCATTTTAAAAGGGAGTACAAATACACTATTGGGAACACGTTAAAGAATGAAGTGTTAGACCTCATTACCCTCATATTTAGGGCAAACAGTAGAACAGACAAGGAGGCTATTTTACAAACAGCAAGAGAACATATAGAAGTTATCAGGCTATACATGAGGGCCTTATTTGATATGAAACAAATAAATCTGAAGCAGTTCGTTCAGGTAAATCAGCATGTTGAGGATATATCTAAACAATTGTCAGGTTGGCAAAAAGTGTCAAAAAGATGAAAGAGGGTAGCCGGAATCTCACCTTGTTACGGCGGGTGGGCGTGTGCAAAATGAATCCGATAACCCGCTAAATCCGTAAAAACCTTGAAACTTAATATAAGGGTAGGTTTTAGCTCATACCAAAGGGTTATTTCAGCGCCGGTTCTCCCAGGTGGTTATCGCAATAGCGATGGTAGTTTCAACAATATTAGAAACAACGCTTTCTTCTGGAGTGCTACTGAGAACGACAACAATAACGCCTGGAACCGCAACCTGAACAACAACAATGGCAATGTGAACAGGAACAACAACAATAAGACGTTCGGTGCTTCCGTCCGCTGCCTCAGGGATTTATTCACCTCTAAAGAGGCTGTTGGTTTTTACCGACAGCCTCTATTTTAAAAAATGAAACAGCCTGGCTTATTTGACCCTATCATTCCTGATGATTTTACCGAGACACTCTTTCAGGCCTATTTTGACTGTAGAAGGAATAAAAGAAATACGTTGAATGCACTGAAATTTGAACTGCATTTTGAAAAATATATTTTTGAACTGGCCGACGATATCAGAAATGGAACCTATCAGCCGGGTAGAAGCATCGCCTTTATTGTAACAAAACCGGTAAAGCGAGAGGTGTTTGCCGCTCAATTTAGAGATAGAATCGTTCATCACTGGCTGATCAAAAAACTAAATCCCTTTTTTGAAAATTTGTTTATTGAAGACGCTTACGCCTGTCGTACAGGAAAAGGAACCCATTTTGGCATTAGGCGCATGCGTGATTTCATACAGCAATGTGCCCAGGAAAACGAGGGGGAAGCGTATGTCCTGAAGTTGGATATCAGAGGCTTCTTTATGCATATCTCAAGGCCGCTACTCTTTGATAAACTGGAAGCTTTTATAGCCAAAAATGATCAAGTAGAGGATAAATTATTTTTACTGGATATGGCCAGACGGATCATTTTTAACGATCCCACAAAAAATTGTTTTATCAAGGGGGACAAGTCCCTTTGGGACGATTTGCCTAAAGATAAAAGTCTTTTTCATTCTCCCGCAGGTAGTGGGTTGCCTATTGGAAATCTGACAAGTCAGGTTTTCGCGAATTTTTATTTGAATGACCTGGATCAGTTCATAAAAGAGAAGCTACATATAAAATACTACGGCAGATACGTTGACGATTTTGTCTTGGTTCATCCCGACCGACAATACCTTGGCAGCCTTATTCCAATCATTGAAAACTACTTGAAAACAAATTTGCAGCTGCAGTTACATCCTAAAAAGCGATACTTGCAGCATCATTCCAAAGGATTAGCTTTTCTTGGGGTCATGATCAAACCCAATAGAATATATGTTGGCAACAGAATAAAGTCAAACTTCTACACCGTGTTGAAACAACAAAATGAGGTGGTAAGCACATCGCCCATAGATAAATCTGTGGTGATGCAATTTGTCAGTCGAATGAATTCCTACTTGGGCATCATGAAACACTATCATACCTTTCGCTTACGACAACATATCATTAAAAAAAAGATGAACCCGGGGTGGTGGAAATTCATCTTCGTTAAAAGCCAATTCCTCTCGGTCGGAAGACTAAAATGGGCCAGATATGTTGTTTTGGTGCCGTTTTGCAAAAAGCATTTAGTGGGGAGTTATGGAGTGGTGAGTCTGTTGAACTAAAAACAGCAAAAGAAGCAGCCTTATAAATGATTAGTAAATTCGCCAATGGGTAACACAATGTTTAAAAGATTATTTCGTAAAATTCAAGTTTGCAGCATAATGGAAAATAGAATTGAAATATACCTCACCAAAAGCGGTGTAGAAATAAAGGTGAAAATTGAACAAGAAACTGTTTGATTAGACGCACACCTAATAGCTAGATTATTTAATGTTAATCGCCCTGCAATGGTAAAACACATACAAACTGTTCCATTTTGGAACAAGTTGCTTTAAATGGTAAAAGGCGAAAAATGAACTTATATAATCTTGATGTCGTTAATTCTGTTGGTTATAGAGTAAACTCTAAGGAAGCTACTCAGTTCCGACAATGGGCAACGCAGCGATTGAAGGATTATTTGGTAAAAGGTTACGTCATTAATCAAAAACGACTGGATGAACTGGGCAAAATGGTACAATTGATTGAGCAATCGGGTAAAACCGAAACGCTGCAAATACAAGAAGCCAAAGGGCTTTTGGATATTTTGAGCCACTATACCAAAAGTTTTGTGTTGCTAAATCAGTACGACAGCCTCTTTCCTCAACGACTACATTTTCAGGATCTGCCAATTATGACGTATCTTTAAGGAAATATATTAAAATGGCCCTAAAAAATCTTCCCTTAGGGATAAGTACTTTAAGTCTTTTATTGGAATCGAATGGTATTTATGTCGATAAGACAGAATACGCTTACAATCTAATAAAACAGCCTGGTAGATTCTTTCTGTCCCGTCCTCGCCGTTTTGGAAAGAGTCTGTTTGTGGACACGCTAAAGGAGATTTTTGAGGGGAATCAAAAGTTATTTGAGGGTCTGTTTATTTACGACAAATGGGACTGGACTAAGAAATATCCGGTTATCAAATTTGATTTTGCAGAGGGTATGCTGAAAAGTGGAAAAGATTTAGATGAAAAAATTCATGAAATTCTTTTTTTGAATGAGAAAAATCTTGGAGTTACTACCGTAAATAAAAGTATTAGTGGCAGATTTGCAGAAATAATAAAAGGTGCAAGAGAGAAATATGGGGAAAGGGTAGTGGTCTTAATGGACGAATACGATAAACCTATTTTAGACAATATTGGTGATTTGTCGAAAGCCAAAGAATTGCGTGATGGACTAAAAAATGTATATTCCGTTTTAAAAAGTCAAGACGCCAATCTGCATTTTGTATTCATGACAGGGGTAACCAAGTTCTCAAAAGTAAATCTGTTCAGTGGATTGAATCAGCTTAAAGATATAACAATAAGTAAATTCTATTCTTCTATTTGCGGTTATACAGACAAAGATCTTGAAGAATATTTCAGTGAACATCTCTCCGGTAGTGACCCTGAAAAGGTGAG
>CAMDWC010000303.1 GCA_945878825.1 Haliscomenobacter hydrossis DSM 1100 | reverse complement strand
GCAAAACCATTGTGTCCGGTGAGTAAAAATCGGTCCAGAAAGCTGGTATTATAGGTTGAAAGGCAAGATGCCACGGCGCCATTGGGGAATCCCATTTGAAATTGGATAGTTTCATCGACGCCTTCCTTAAATTTCACAGGATCAGTTTTAGTTTCCTGCGCAGTTATCCAAATTGGATCTTCACCAATCATGTAACGTGCCCCATTGATGGCATAAATACCAATATCCATCATGGCACCGCCGCCCGCCAAATCTTTATTTAGACGCCATTGGTTTGGATCGCCGATTTTAAAGCCACAAAGACCTTGAAAAAACACCAGTTTACCGAAATCCCCTGCCATTCTCATTTTTACAATTTCCTGTGTTTTAGCCTCAAAATGCATTCGGTAGCCAACCAGAAACTTTACCCCCGCTTTTTCGCAGGCGCTGATCATTTCTTTTGCCTCTGCAACATTTATGGCTATAGGTTTTTCGCATATAACATGTTTTCCAGCGGCAGCCACCCGAAGCGTTTGTTCTTTATGCAGTGCATTGGGCGTGCAAATATAAACCGCATCGATGTCGGGATTATTCTTGATATCATCAAAATTTCCATAATTATAACAGCTACTATCGGGCACCTGATATTTATTTTTCCAGGTTTCTAATTTTGCAGGAGTCCCACTAATTAGCCCTGTAATTTTAACTCTTTCACTGTCTTTTATGGCTTCTGCTACTCTGTTGGCGTAACTACCAAGTCCGAGAAAAGCCACACGCAGGGGTGGACCATCGGGCGCAGAACGAGGTGTATTTGACTCGTTATTTTCAATTAATTTGGGCCAAAGGCTCATCATACCCAGCGATAAAGGAATAATTTGAAGGAAATGGCGGCGATTTTGCATTTTTAACAATGATTTTAAGTGTTTTAGTTAAAGATAAATATTTAATTTTATAAAGATTTCCAATGGGGATAATTTTTTACCTATACCTAATATTAGGTATTTTTTTACCTGACGACTTTTGACATTTATATTTTTAAACATTGCATATATTTTTGGGTTAGCTTTGTGTTAATTAGATTAAATCAAAATAAGCAATCAAGTGGTAAAGCTTCATATAAGTGAGAAAATCCTTTCCTGTGAGCGCGTCGGCGTAAAAGGAGTAGTATCTTATTTCAAAGATGAACAAGTAGCTTGTCGGTTAATTTCGATGGGATTGGTGCCGGGTTGTACCATTGAAATTTTACGTAAGGCGCCATTTGGTGGCGGTTGGTATGTAAAATCCGATGGGTTGCACATTGCCATGCGAAGTGAGGAAGCTTGTTGTATTGTGTTGATGTAAATTTTATCAGATTAATATCGTGGAATTAGAACGGAAGCCAACGCGCGTTGCCCTTATAGGTAATCCTAATTGTGGAAAATCATCGCTATTTAATTTTATTACAGGATTACAACAAAAGGTAGGAAATTTTCCCGGGGTTACCGTTGATATAAAATCTGCAGACACTAAATTATCGGACGGAACCCGGGTTTCATGGGTTGATTTTCCTGGTCTTTACAATTTATATCCCACCTCGAGAGATGAAAAATTGGTAGTTCAAAGTCTCTTGGATGCAAAAAATGTAAATCACCCCGATGTTATTTGTTATGTGGCGGATATTACGAAACTGGATAAGCATTTACTGCTATTAGACCAGTTAAGAGACATGGATGTCCCTTTGATTTTGGTGCTGAACATGATTGATTTAGCCCAAAAGGAAAAGGTGGAAATTGATGTTGAACGCCTGTCTAAAAAATTAGATGTTCCAGTGGTTTCTGTGAGTGGCAGAAGTGGTGAGGGTATTTCTGACCTGCTGAATAGGGTAAAGGAACGCATCGAGTTGAAAAATGTCAGGATTAGCTCAAAGAATTCATCCTATAAGTTTTCAGAAACAGAGGAAAAGGTAATACAACAGCTAAATACTGTTTTTCCCGATTATTCGCCATACAAACGTTTATTAATCGCCCATCATGCTCATTGGTTTCCCTTTATTTCAGCCAGTAAAAGAATTCATTTGCTGAGTATTCTTGGGGAAAATACATTTAAAAGTTTGCCTTTTCAAGTAAGGGAAGTGACTCAACGTTATAACTTTTTTACGCCGCTTTTGTCCTCCGTGTTAAAGAAAAGGGAAAGCGATGGATTTACTTTCTCGGAAAAGCTGGATGGTTTATTAACCAATAGAATTTTAGGAATATTTGTGTTTCTCGGTGTTTTAACCTTCCTTTTTCAATCGCTTTATATTTGGGCCGAATGGCCAATGACCTTGATTGAGGAGGGATTTTCCACCTTCGGTGTTTATCTGACCACCCATTTACCCGCCGGTTGGTTTACCCAATTTTTGACGGAAGGATTACTTGCCGGATTAGCTGGAATTCTGGTTTTTATCCCACAAATTGCCCTACTATTTTTCCTGATTTCTATATTAGAAGAAATTGGATACATGTCTCGTGCTGCTTTTCTTTTTGACAGAATAATGCAACTCTTTGGGCTTAATGGAAGAAGTATGGTGGCACTTATTTCAGGTGGTGCCTGTGCTATTCCTGCTATCATGAGTACCAGAACCATTGCTTCCTGGAAGGAAAGATTGATTACTATATTGATTACGCCTTTTATCAGTTGTTCTGCCAGAATTCCTGTTTATACGGTGCTGATTGGTTTAGTAATACCTTCTAAAACAGTGGGTTATATTTTTAATTTGCAAGGATTGGCTTTTCTTGGACTGTATTTATTAGGTATTTTTGCAGCTTTACTTTCAGGATTATTGTTAAAATGGTGGATTAAAAGCGACGAGCCTTCTTTTCTATTACTAGAATTGCCAGATTATAAATTACCTGTTTGGAGAAATGTAGGGCTGACCGTTTGGGAAAAGGTAAAAACCTTTACGCTGGAAGCGGGAAAAATCATACTGATTATTTCTATTATTCTTTGGTTTTTAGCAAATAACGGACCAAAGGCGGGAATTGAAGCTGCCAACAGGGAGGCTAAAAGGGAGGCTGTTGAAATGAAACTTTCACCCATGGAGGCAGAGAATCTTTCAAAGGCTTATTTGCTGGAAGCTTCTTATGCGGGAATATTGGGAAAAACGATAGAGCCCGCTATTCGTCCTCTTGGTTTCGATTGGAAAATTGGTATAGCGCTCCTTACCTCCTTCGCCGCACGGGAAGTTTTTGTTGGTACTATGGCAACTATTTATAGTCTCGGACAAAGCGATGATGAATTGACCTTGAGAGAGCGTTTGGCCGTTGAAAAAAATCCGGAAACAGGAAAACCAAGATATGATCTGGCAACGGGCATTTCTTTATTGCTATTTTATGTTTTTGCCATGCAATGCATGAGTACTTTAGCCGTGGTCAAAAGAGAAACCAAATCTTGGAAATGGCCGGTAATACAATTTTTTGGTATGACTCTTATCGCTTATATTAGTAGCTTTGTGGCCTACCAAATCCTTCATTGATATGCATTATTCAAAAGAAAGAGCCCAGGAATCACGCGCTGCAGTGGAACGTCTTTATATTGCCATGAGACACTTGTTTATCAGAGGAAGTTATAAACCTTTAGGCATGTCTGGCGAAGCAATGATTGAAGCGCTCATGGTATTAAGACCTGAAATTTATGGTACGCTTTTTCATCCCGAACGGATTGAGTTAGATGGTTTATTATATGTTTTTCAACGGCTTCCCAAAGGGATAGAATCTTGTCGTTTGATTCGCATGGTAAGTCGCGAAGGGTATTCCGAGGCAGGTTTTCCCTCTCTTATTGCACCAAAGCGTAAAAGAAATGCTTATAGAATCGATGAGGAGCAGATGTTTATTGAAATGACCAGGGGACGAAGCGATATTTATGATATCATGACGCATCTTACTTTTCTTTATATTGAATCGGAAAAAATTAGAAAAAATAGCATAGATTTTAAAGGGGAGAAATCGAAGGAATGGTTGTTTTTAGAAAAATGGGTGTTGGAGAAAAATGATGAAAATCATGCTGACCTGCCTGTGGCATTTACTCATCTTAGTACTATTTTAAGAAGAACCTATCAAGAGACTGTATCTGCCTGTCATAAATTTGAATCCGATCCTCATTTGAATTCATTATTTGAAATTGTTTATTGGATGGGAGCTCTTTCCATGAATGAATCTGCGCTGAAAATAGATAGGGAAATTAGTTTTTCCGTAGCATTAAGAGAGCATTTGGGCCATCACTTACATGGGGAATCCTGGGCGCAAAATATTAAACTCTTTTTGCAAAAAAATAATTTAATCGATCGTCCTATTCACCTGATTAGCGCCAATATGCATAGCGTTATGAATAGCCTCTATGCCGAAAAGGCTCTGGC
>CAMDWC010000302.1 GCA_945878825.1 Haliscomenobacter hydrossis DSM 1100 | reverse complement strand
GGGCCACAAATTCTAATCTTAATAGATTCACTTGGGTGTAAAAAGGAGTTTCCCTTTTTAGTTCCCGAGCCAATAATTCCAACGGTGGCTCTTGGAAATGATACAGTGATAGTAGCGGGGGACAGCTTGATTTTAGGGGTAAATATCCCTATTATTCCTGGAGCAAACTATCGTTGGAATCCCTCCTTAAATCATTTGAATGTAAAATCTCCTTTTATTCAGGTAGCGCCAGTTAATACCACAGTTTACAGGCTTGAAGTGATTTCATCCAATGGCTGTAAAGCAACCGACGTAATTAATGTGAGAGTTACTCAAGATATTGAAGTTTTTATTCCTAATGTTTTTTCACCAAATGGTGATGGAGTAAATGATTTTTTTACCATTTTTGCGTCTGAAATAATCACAGAAATTGCTTCATTAAGAATATACAGTAGGACGGGAAATTTATTGTTTGATGGGAAATCTCTTGTTCCTGGCGATGAAAAAATGGGTTGGGGTGGAAAACACAGGGACCAATTTATGACATCGGGTGTTTTCATTTATCAGGCGGTGGTTAAACGTCGGGATGGAAAATTATTCTCTTTGCAAGGTACTATTACTTTAGTGAAATAATAATAAGCTGGTAAAATGAGTATAGAAAAAGAAAAAAGTGTGATGACCTTACCCAATTTGACTCGATTTTATAGAGGTAAAGTCAGAGAGGTTTATACCTTTGGAAATAGAACGCTACTGGTAGCTTCAGATAGAATTTCTGCCTTTGACTATATTTTACCCAAACCTATACCTTACAAGGGCCAGGTACTAAATCAAATGGCTGCTTATTTTTTAAATAATGCCAAAGATATTGTGCCTAACTGGCTCATAGAGGTTCCTGCTCCAAATGCTGCTTATGGTCTTGCCTGTGAACCTGTTAAAGTGGAAATGGTTATTAGGGGATATTTGGCCGGACATTCCTGGAGAGTGTATGCCAGTGGATTAAGAAATCTTTGTGGCGTCAACTTACCAGACGGATTAAGTGAAGGGGATAAATTACCCTTACCCATTATAACGCCTACCACCAAAGCAGATGAGGGACACGACGCTGATATTTCCAGAGAGGAAATATTAGCCAGTTCATTGGTTCCCGAAAAAGTTTATGAACAAATGGAGGTTTACACCCGTGCTTTATTTGAAAGGGGGACTATGTTAGCGGCCAAACAAGGATTAATATTAGTAGATACTAAATATGAATTTGGCCTTTATGAAGGTAAAATTTATTTGATTGATGAAATTCATACACCAGATAGTTCCCGTTATTTTTTGGCAGAAGGGTATGAGGAAAGGCAAACCCAGGGCATCAGGCAAACCCAGTTGTCAAAGGAGTTTGTCAGAGAATGGCTCATGTTAAATGGTTTTCAGGGTAAGGAAGGTCAAACTATTCCCGAGATGCCTGAATCTTTTGTAAATGAGGTATCAGAAAGGTATATCCAATTGTTTGAAAAGATAACCGGATTGACCTTTATTAAAGCGCCTGTTGAAAATTTAGAACAGACGCTTACCTATTTTTTACAACGAAAGTCTTGACTCCCAATAAAATTTTAAAGTTTTGGAGACTTTTTTTTGTAATGTTTTAATAATAATAACCTTGGTGGTTTTTTTGCTCAATGGTCATTTGTGGTGGTTTTTTATTTTTGGCAGGAACTTTTTATTACGAAATTAATGATATATTCAATGTATTTTTCAGATAACTTTTTTCGCCTTTCTGACTGAAGTGTAAATTTATTTTATTTATATCTAAATGATTGGTAATATCTTAATTATAACTGAATTTCTGTAAAATATCTCAGAAAATAACATTGTAATCTATTTTGTTATAACCGTAATTCATCCGGAATATAGATTATATAACCGAATGAATTACGATGTACCTTATTTCGTACAAATCTTATCTGGTCATGTACTAATTATGGTAAGCTGCATTATGTGCCAGTGTTCCACCGCATTTTGAGCAAGCTGTGGCTATTCCGGCTCCTCCGGCGCAACCTTTCGCACAGGTATAATGCCAAACGCCCGCTGTGTTTTGAGCAGGTTCTGTTGCGGGTGTAGCGGGATTGGGTGTAGGCGTAGGCGGCGGTGTAGCCTGGTTTTGAGCGTCATTAGCATGAAATGCCTGATTATGTAAATATCCTGTTCCACAAACAGGACAATTTCCTTGTGCTGCACCACCGCTTCCTTGACAATTATTTGGACAAATGTAGTGTTGAACGCCAGCCAATGCCCCACCACTTGCAGGCATTTGGTTAGTATTCGTCTGAGGGGAAGGCTGTGGCAATGTTTGTGCTGCTTTTTCGCGAACTGCACTATCGTTATCACAAGAAAGAAATAAAGAAAACAGCGCTACTGTTAAAGAAATACTAAGAATTTTCATAGTTGGTCATTATAAAAGTTAATTAAAGCTGATTACTAAAGGTAATATATTAATTTGGTAGATAGATGTCTAAAGATTAAACTTTCAACTTTATTTTATTTTATTTAGGGTAGACTGTTAAAATCTATAGTGGGTTTTTGGGTGGAAGGAGGCAAGCTAAAATTACTGTTTAAAGGGGTTGTGGAGTTGAAAAAACCCCCATTACGGAGAAAAAACGAGGCTCCTTTTACTCCACCATCTGCATCTAATCTATATTGCCTTCTGGCAATATCATCGCCAGTGAATTTGGCCTTATGCAAGGAATACCATTTTCCATTATCATCCACAACCCATTGATTCTGGTATTGGACTTCTCTGTTTAAATAACCCAATTCGTCATTAAAATTTTCAAGAAAAGAATGTGCTCTTGTGTACCAGGTGCTGGTTTGGGGTCGTAAAAAACTGGCGATTAATATCCACTTCGCATTTTCAGGATCTTTAAAATAAGCAGTGTAGGTAGTATTCCCTTGGTTATCAGGCTCCACTGAAGTTAAAAATTGGTAAGTGACGCCAGATTTCCATGGATAAACAAGGTAGCTTTGACCACCAGAACCCTCGTTTCCGAATTCCCCTGTATAGACATTCTCGCCTTTTTTCAATAATTTGATTTTCTGATTTTCCGGAATTTCCTTCGGATTATCCGTTGGGAAAGGGCTCCAAACAGAAAATAAAATTCTTCGTTCTTTCAAACTATTCACTTGAATGCCAAAATATCCTTCCCTAAATCCATTGGACATAAAGTACGATCCTATGGGATCCTTATCTTTTGGTATCCTCATTTCATTATAAAACCATTTCACTTTTACATTTTCTGGCATTTCATAAGATAAATGCACGGAAGGTCCCCTTCTTCCCCAATAAAATCGTTGATCAATATTATCTCTGACAAATTTAAAATCATCCTTTCCTTGAAAATATATTTTCAAATTTTTAATTTTTGGAAAGGGTGCTTTTCCTTTTTCATTGGCTTTAATGTGGATGATATTATAGCCTTTGTTAAGGGTAAAGTTACCTGCGCCGGAGATTTGGTTAGAAGATTTTTTTAAGACGATAGATTTAAATTTTCCTTCATTTAAGCTTATGTCCAGAATATTTTTAGTTTGAACGGATGAATATTCAATGGAAACAGATACTTTCCTGGCGGTTTCCGAATAAATGTAGGTACTCCATACACTTTCTGCTTCATTCCAGCTCTGAATACCATTTTTATCAATTTGGTCGTTATTCGTGCCATTCGTTTGAAAGGTATTTCCACCTAGTGGTACTTCAATAAAAGTTTTTGACAAAGAGGGGGGCTGAAAGAATGCTAAATAAACGATTAAAAATGGTAGAAAGATAATTTTCATGAGGAGGTCTTTTGGGTGACTATTTTAGTTGCCAATGAAAGGGGAATATCTTGATTTACTGGAAATTGAATAGCCCCTTTTGATGTTTTATAAGAAGCTAGTTCTGAAGAAAAATAAAGAATTGCGTCAGGTCCGGGATAAAAGCCAATGTGATTTTTAAAGGCAGCAAAAAGTAACAGATTACCATGTAGAACAAAGGTAGGCATAGCATATTTTATGGCTTCGGTAGGCTCGGGTGCTGCCGTCGATATAGTTTCCCACATTTGAATAAGCAATGCCTGATAGTTTGGCTCAAATTCACTGATATAATCACTAATATTTTTCAGTTGATTCTCTCAAAGGAAGTTAGATTTAATGAGAAGATCTTTTATAGTTTGTTTTTGTGCATCAGCCAGAGGAAGAAGCGGGCTTCGGACAAATCCACCTTTATATCCTAATAAATCGGCCGCGTATTTTAATCCTGCCACGCCAAAAGTTACGGTAATGGCATGATTTATTGGGAAGATAGCCCTGTAAAGATTTTCTGCCTCACTCCATTTACCTTCGTTCACTAAAGACTGAATTTCGACACATTCAGC
>CAMDWC010000301.1 GCA_945878825.1 Haliscomenobacter hydrossis DSM 1100 | reverse complement strand
TATTCGTGAATGGATTACTTTATACCCTTCTTTTCGTCGATGCGTTAAGGACGCATTGTCTTCTTCCCGACAGGTTTCATTTAATTAAATCCAATCCAATCTTGTATCATAGTAATCATAAAAATCAAAAAAATCACAGTTCAGACAAGAAGCAGTTTCTTATTTAGGATAGCATTTTGTTTTCCTAACGTTCGCCTCAAATTGCTCTCACACCCCAAACCAAAAAGGCGTATCTTTGCCAAATGAGAAGAATATTCAACACCACTGGTCTGTGTAATTCGGAAAGGCACTACATGGTAGATCCTTTCAGGAATATGTATGACGACATACATGTTTTGATTGACGATATGCAATATTTTCTCATTCATGCGCCCCGGCAAACAGGTAAAACCACTTTTTTACACGCTTTAGCACATCGGCTGAATAAGGAAGGGAATTATGTATCTGTGGTATGTTCTCTGGAATCTGCGGGTTATACAAGTATATCGGTGGAAACAGCAAATGAGGTTTTTATACAATCTTTGTATTTGACGTCTAAAATTTTTTTATCGCCTGATGCTTTACCGCCTAATCCAGATGGTTATTCACCAGGTAACTTATTACTAAGAAATTATCTTACCGATTGGTGCGATACACTAGATAAACCATTGGTGCTATTACTCGATGAGGTGGATGCTCTCTATGACGATGTGCTTATTTCTACCTTACGTCAATTATGAGACGGTTTTCAAACCAGACCTAAACATTTCCCTCAATCTATTGCCTTGGTAGGACTAAGAGATATACGTGATTTTCGCACGCGAGCTAGAGCGGATAATCCATCGATAGGTTCAGGGTCGCCTTTTAACATAAAAGCAGAGTCCTTTTTTCTACCTGTTTTTTCAAAAGAAGAGGTACGTGGATTATTGAACCAACATACCCATGATACCGGTCAGGTTTTTTCAGAAGAGGTCTTAGAAAAGTTATATGCCTATTCGGGTGGACAGCCCTGGTTGACTAACGCGTTGGCCAATGAGGTGGTAAGTAAAATTTTAAAGAATGATTATTCCCAAGAAATTACCCTGGACTTGATTGAATTGGCCAAAGAGCGCCTCATTGAACAGCGACAAACCCATCTGGATAGCTTAGCGGACAAGATTGATGATCCGAGGGTTCGACCCATTATCATGAGTATCATCACGGGTGATTCTCCAGCTTTTGATGGAGCGGATGATGCCATAAGATATTGCCGCGATTTGGGCATAATCAGCACGGGAAATCCTATCCAATTTGCTAATCCGATATACAGAGAAATTATAACCCGCATTCTGACCATAGGCTTTTCCATTGGCATCAATCAGGATATTGCTCAAACGAGTTGGTATTTAAATACCGACGGCACACTGAATATGGACAAATTATTGGATGCATTCACCAAATTTTATCAACGCAACGCTGAATCGTGGATTGATAGATATCAATACAAGGAGGCAGGACACCAATTGATGTTGATGGCCTTTTTACAACGGGTCATTAATGGGGGAGGGCGCATTGAAAGGGAAATGGCAGCAGGAAATGGACGGACAGATCTGGTTGTTTTTTGGAAAGAACAAGTCATTACGATAGAAATTAAAATGCACCATGATAAATGGTCAGAACCTGAGGGTATTGAACAATTAGCCCGTTACCTGGATAGACTGGGTCAAAAAACAGGGTATATGGTGTTTCTCGAAAAGAAAAGCGCGGTAGAATTATCTTGGGAAGACCGTATTCGTCGGGAAGTACATATTGTTGACAACAAGGAAATCATATTATATGCCATGTAGGGGCGAATGGCATTCTCCCTTTACGGATACAGATGCATTACCCTATTGTCGGAATAATGCCACGGCACCGTCAGGTCATCCATCTCAGCAGGTTTCTATTTTAATATTTTCCTTCAAATACCATTTCTGAATCACGGATTTCAGGGATTACTGGATTTCACGGATTATGGGTAGCATTTTTGCCATGTAGAGACGAGATGCTTCGCGTCTTCTCCCCGGCAGGTTTCCATTTTAATAATCAAAGTTCAGACAGGAAATACACGCTTAAGTTGTTAGCGTATTTTGTATTCTCAGCCCTTTTTTTTCCATTTCATGTTTAATCGAAGTTACATAAATCTATTTTTCAGAAGCTCAAATTAGATGATGTGTAAAATTGGGCAATAAACTGACACGCAGGATGACTTAAAGTCACTTTGCGGAGCTGACCAACTAATACCCAAATAAGTAGTGATACAAAATAAAATAAGCCTTTTTTTATTGCCCCTTATCAATTATTTGAAAAACGCTCTCTTTAGATATTTTAAGAGATTTAGCAATGATTTCAACAGGAACATCATTTTCATTAAGCCCCAAAACCGCTTCTATTTCTTTATCTTCTTGAGCTTTTTTAATGATGTCCTTTGAGTCTATCTCTATCGAATGGTTTCTACTGGCAATACTCATCAAATGCCTTAAATATGCATCATAAGCTTTACGCTCCTTCTCGGGGAGTTTCATGGCATCCAATTTCTCATTGGCTTCTTTTAAACCTTTAGCTGAAAAAGTTGGTTTAATTTCGTCATTTTTCAGGAAGTATATCCACTCGTCTAATTTATCATTTATTTTATTCTTAAACTTCCCTATCTTAATTACCCAAAATTCTGGGTAAATTTCATGCACCCTTGTCTTGTTGTACGCTTCGATTTGCCGGTCAGTAAGCCCCAAAATATCGCCCTTGTGTATGCCCTTAAATATTGTTGTGCCATGATAAACGTAATCTTTCCCTTGTCCCAGGTCAAAATAGGCAATAGTAATCGAAATGATCTTCTTCACGTTGGCATAAGCCTGGGTTTCCTTAATGTGCTCGGTTATGGCTTTTGACGCCCCAAAAAGCATCCGGTGAAAATAGTCATACTCTCGTGTATTCTGCACTTCTATTATGACAAGTTCTCCTTTGTGGTTTTCCACCAAGATATCTACTCGGTTGAACTTATCGTCTTCCTCTTCCTTGTTTCCCTCACTTTCGAGTATGTCGAAGTTAGCTTTGTGGCGGAGCATTTTTTTCATCGCCCAGTCGAAGCGCACCAATTTTTTGACCATCTCGGTTAACTTTTTACTAAAGATATGATTTTTTAGGGCATGAAAATGATATTTTTTGTATTGAAATTACATTACATCGATCATGCCCATGTTCGACGATGCATTATTAGCACTTTTATTAATTTCCAAAGAAAACCGTCCAGTGTAAGTTTCTGCTGTACTTTGATTTTGACTGGAAATTAGATAAATTACATCGTCAGTTTACAAAGACCAGTAGCGTCTTTTTGGAGGTTTTAAATATTTACGAACTAATAAACTTAAGTTAAATGGAACAACAACATCTTGATCATTTCTCCCCTAAAAAAAAGTGGTATGTTTATTTTATTGATTTTATCATGCTCTTTGTAGCCGTAACCCTTGGTTTTTTAGCTGAGAATGTAAGGGATCAACAAACGGATAAAAACAGGGAAATTTCGTATTTGAAAAATGTTCACGAAGACCTGTTAGTAGATATAAATAAGTTTGAATATGTTATATCTTCTAACAATTTTCGGCTGCTTAGGTTGGATTCACTACACATGGAGATTAACAAAGTCAGTCCTGATCTACCTTCGCTGTATTACTACATTCGAAATCTTGCACTACGAACTACTTTTGAAAGCTCCCATTTGGGATTGGACCAGATTAAAGCTTCCGGGGGATTTCGTTTGATTCAAAATGGTAAAATAATCGCTGGTATTCAAGATTACGAACGCACGTTAAACAACACAATGAAAGTAGAGGAGCTCAGGGAACGAACGCTTGAGCAAGCACGATTTAAAATGGCTGTGGTCTTTGATGCAGGTACTCTTTATCAGATGATTAAAAATCAAAATATGGGTGAAGGTAAAAGTACAGATGTAAGATTTAAACGTCCTGCTTATGCGGCTCCCTTTGTGGTAGGAGACCGTAAAACCTTTAACGAACTTATTAATTTTATTAATCTAGGTTCAAATGCTAATATATCTTTAAATGAACGATTTAACGAATTAAAATCTATTGCAAAAGCATTAGATGCTGCAATCATGGAGGAATATGGTAGTCAATTTGTTGATTAATAACCCACCCAAATAAAATTTGTGGCAGGATTGTGGCAGGGTTATATAAAATGAAAGGAATTATATAAAAAATACAATTTTAACCTATTAATAATTAATAAGTTAAAATTGTATTTAGGAGAGATTTACTAATCTTGGGTAGAAACTATGGGTAGAAAGATCCCTTTTTGATAAGATATTTGGGTAGTTAAATACCTCTAAAATTTGTTTAAATAACTGTTAATCAGTATTTTAAGTTATTTAAAAAACA
>CAMDWC010000300.1 GCA_945878825.1 Haliscomenobacter hydrossis DSM 1100 | reverse complement strand
GAGGTAAGCTTCTCGTCTCTTTTTACCTCATCTGGTGTTCTACCGTAATTAGATTTCTGCTTTTTAGGCTTACCAGCCGCTATATTTTCTGTTTGAGCGGGTAAAACCTGAGCAGTAGCAAGCCCTACCGAGGTAAGGGTTATATTTTTTATAAGATCTCTGCGTTTCATGGCAATTAGATTTTATTAGCTTTAACTTGATCAATGATGTATTCAGAAGTACGCATAGCAGAGGCAAGGATAGTCCAGGTTACGTTTTTATCACCTTGAGTAACAAAAGGTCCTGCATCAACAACAAATAAATTTTTAACATCATGTGCCTGCTGATATTTATTCAAAGCAGAACGATTTGGATTATCACCCATACGAACGGTACCAACTTCGTGGATAATTTTACCTGGGGCTTCAAGACCATAATTTGTTTCAGGTCCAGGCTTATTACCTAAAGGAATACCTCCCATTTCGATGATCATTTCTTCAAAAGTGTCCTGCATGTGTTTAGCTTGCATAATCTCCTGATCCGACCATTTGTAATGGAAACGTAGCGTTGGAATACCATATTTATCCACTTTGCCAGGATCAATTTCGCAGTAATTGGTTTCCAAAGGAATTGGTTCACCGCGACCAGCCATACCAATGTGTGCACCATAGAAGCGATTTACATCTTCCCTTAATCTGGAACCATAGCCACCAGCAGGTAACTTTTCTCCATTTGGATAAGGATATTTTCCATTACTACCTTGCATACCCATACCAAAACCGTATCCTGGCATACCCATACCACCACCATATTCGATATGATATCCGCGGGCGAAATCTAATTTATTGTTGTCCAGCCACCATGGAGAATAGATATGACTTCCGCCAACTCCATCTTCATTGTAACGATCCCTGTTCATCAAGGATGGAACAAATCCACTTCTACTTGCACCTGTGGAGTCATTTAGATATTTACCAATTACCCCACTGGTATTGGCTAATCCCTGAGGGAAACGAGCAGATTTAGAATTCAATAGTAAACGGGCAGATTCACAGGCAGAAGCACCTAAAACCACTCGTTTAGCACGAACAGAGACTTCGGCCATGGTTTTAGTGTCAACATAAGATACTCCTGTTGCCAAACCTGTCGCCTGATCAGTAAGTACCTCACGAACCATTGCGTGATTTATCAGGGTAAGGTTTCCAGTTTTCATGGCAGGAATAACCAATACAGAAGAAGAAGAGAAATCAGCATATTTATTACAACCTCTGCTACATTGATTACAATAGAAACAGGAGCCTCTTTCGTTATTTATCGGTCTGGTTAAAATAGAAAGCCTGGATGGAATAACAGGAATTTTTAAATTCGTTCCTGCTTTTTTGATAAAGTGTTCATGCAAACGCATGGGTGGTGGAGGTAGGAAAATACCATCTGGTTCGTTGAACATATTTTCGACAGAACCAAAAATACCAATTAGTTTATCTGTTTTGTCGTAAAAAGGCTTCAAATCGTCATATCCGATAGGCCAATCATCTCCAATACCTGTTAAGGAACCTCTTTTAAAATCATTTGGACCGAAGCGAAGAGAAATTCTACCCCAGTGATTAGTTCGACCTCCTAACATTCTGGATCTGAACCAATGGAATTCGGTACCTTTCACTGCTGAGTAAGGCTCGCCGTCGATTTGCCAGCCTCCATAAGCTGCATCAAAATCTCCAAAAGGTCTGGTACTTGAAGCACCGCGACGAGGAGATTCCCAAGGATTTTTCATTTGGGTAATATATTGAGGATCAGCAGGGTCGTAATAACTCCCCGCTTCCAATAAGCAAACTTTAGCGCCTGCCTTGGTTAAGGTATAAGCCGCCATACCACCACCGGCTCCAGAACCAACAATAACTACATCGAAAATTTCTGGCGTTTCTTTAATTTGAAAGGTCATATCAGTTACTAGGTTTTAAATTTCAAATACAAAATTTGGTTTTTGTTCCCTTTGTAAATATAATCAAAAATAAATTACATTATTCAAGTAATTTAACCAAAGTGCTTTCAATTTCTTGAGATCCACGAACACTGGTAGAAACGATTACCCCATTTTTATCAAGCATAAAGGCTCGGGGTATGGAATTCACTCCATATAAGGCGGCAGCAGCAGAGGACCATTTTTTCAAATCACTCACATGATGTGGCCACGATAATTTATCTATAGCAATTGCATCAATCCAGGCCTGTTTTCCTTGCGCTATGTAGGCACTTGCCATCGAAGGATCTTCCAAACGCGACATCGTACGATCATCTAAACCGTCTAAGCTTACGCTAAAAATGGTAAAACCTTTGTTTTTATATTTTTCATAAACGGCCACTACATTTGGATTTTCTCTGCGGCAGGGTCCACACCAGCTAGCCCAAAAATCGAGCAAAACTACTTGCCCTTTCAAGTCGGATAACTTCCTGATTTTTCCTGTTGGA
The DNA here is from genome assembly GCA_945878825.1 of Haliscomenobacter hydrossis DSM 1100. GTDB lineage: Bacteria > Bacteroidota > Bacteroidia > Chitinophagales > Saprospiraceae > BJGN01. The sequence continues at coordinate 1,952 of CAMDWC010000300.1, read as the reverse complement.
TCAGGTAAAGCGATTTCCGGAGCAGGTTGACCTACCTGGATGAGTTGCTGTGACATGGCTGCTGCATTCTCCTGTTCTTTCAAAGCGATAAATTCACCAAAAGCAGTGGTTAACTCATCTTTTGGGTATTTTGCCACTAACTTGTCATAAGCCTTTTTTTGAAGAGGCAGATAATCAGGGCTTTGTCCAAAAACCATGTTGGCCACTAAAGCACCCAACATTGGATTTTCAGCTTGATCTATAAAGGTAACTACATCGTTAGCTGTTTTTTGCTGACTTTGAAGCCCTTGAATAAGGTCTTTTAATTGAGCCGTTTCCGGAGAACCATTTATGGTGAAACTATATTGATCCAAAGATTCTAAAGAGCCATCTATGGAAATTTCCTTTTCAGACCCATTTAGTACCATTAGCATTCTTTTTGCACCTATACGCACATTATAAATACCCGCTTCTAATCCCTTTGGGAAATTTATTTTAAATGAACCAGTGCCGTCTATTTCCGTTTTGTCAAGGACTACATTTACTTTTCCAATGATGGTTTTATCAATGAATGCCTGAAGATTTTCAGCGCCACTAATTTTACCTTTTATAGTAACACCTCCTTTCAGGGCATCACAACTTAGAGATAAAAACAAAATACCGGCTATGCCGACAAAATAAGATATCGTTCTCATATTAAATTAGTTTTGAACTCCGGCCATTTTCTGACCAAGGGTATTATTATAAATCAAGGTGTATTCTCCAATGTTGCCAAATGACTCAGCGTCTATTTTAATTTCGTCCTTTATCACCTCTCCAATACGAGAAAAAGGAACGTTGTGGGTATTTAGAAAATTAACCACGGCGTCCTCCTTCTGAGGATTGATAGTTACGACACATCGACTCTGACTCTCCCCAAAAAGATAGGCATCTTTCCGGAAGTTACTATCAGTTTCAATGTCAAATCCTACATTTCCCGCTATCGCCGATTCCAATAAACAGTGAAACAGACCACCTTCACTGATATCGTGGGCCGATTCAATGTATTTTTTACGTATCAATTGGGTGATGTTTTGCTGTAAATGCAATTCCTCATCCATATCAAACGATGGGGGAGCAGACAATGGAATTCCGAGGACGGTTCTACAATATTCCGAACTTCCCAAATCATTTACCGGGGTTCCAAGCATATATATAACATGGCCCGGTTTTTTAAAGTGTAAGGTAGTATGCCAGGAAATGTCATCCATAACACCTAACATACCAATGGTAGGTGTAGGGAAAACAGGTTCGGTACCGTCTTTAAGGACAGATTGATTATAAAAACTTACGTTGCCGCCTGTAACTGGTGTGTTGAATTTCCTGCAGGCATCGCCCATTCCTTTAATAACCTGAACAAACTGCCAGTAAACACCCTGGTTATACGGATTTCCAAAATTTAAACAATTGGTGATAGCTACAGGCGTACCCCCGGAACAAACAATATTTCGGGCCGCCTCAGCAACAGCAATCATTGCACCCTGATATGGGTCGGCATGTACGTAAGAACTATTACAGTCAGTGGTTAGCACAATGGCTTTTTTAGTGTCTTTTATCCATACCACCGATGCATCAGAGGGTTTATTTGTCGTCATGGTACCTGTTCTTACCATGGAATCGTACTGTTCATAAATCCAGCGCTTAGAAACTAAATTTGGGCTGGCAGCCAGTTTTTTAGCTGAGGCTACGTATTTAGTGTTTAGAGGGATAGATTTTGTATTTATTTTTCTTATTTCCTCTACATAAGCGGGTCTTTTATATTCTCTTTGATATACTGGTGCACCACCACCCAGAACGAGAGAATGAGCGTTTACTTCGGCTACTTTTGTACCTGAAGTATGAAAAACAAGCGTTCCCGTATCAGTAACTTCTCCAATTTCAGCACATTCAAGATCCCATTTCTCAAATACGTCCAATAAAAGTTGTTCTTGCCC
>CAMDWC010000299.1 GCA_945878825.1 Haliscomenobacter hydrossis DSM 1100 | reverse complement strand
AGAAGGACTGAATTTTAGGGAGGGGAAAATGAGCAAAAGAATCTAAATATTGAAGAATAAGATCATTTGTCTTTTGATCATCAAAGGGTAATATAGTATCTCCGTAATGATGACTATCACCTAAGGTTAATTCATTGTAAGCTGTTTGAGAAGCCATGACATGGATCCCTCTTTTTAAATATTCAGGAGATTCATTTTCTATCCTTTTTTTCAATATTTCCCTGGAAGGGCAGGACAGAAACGATTCATAGTGCAGAAGGGTCAGTCCGGCAGCTAAATTAGGCCCCAATGACCAGTCCGATGGTTGGGAGGCAGTCCGCATCATCTGTAATTTGCATTTTACTAAATCTAAAGACTGGTAATATTCCGGGTATAAGGTTTCCAGATCTTCACCTGTGCAAAGGATAATCTTATCGGCCTGCCAGACTTTTTTGCCACTGTATAAACGAGGAAAATCAATAGCTGAAATAACGGTTTTGTACTCAATGTGTACTTTCAAGACCTCTTTTAAGTACTTATGCATTTGCCAAACAGCCTGACGGGGATCGACATTTACCTCCGTTGAGCTGAACATGGCACCAAATAACCCTTTTGTTTTTACAGCGGCACTCTTTTGACTCACCATTTCAGGGGTTAGCAATTCAATAGAATAGGGATTATTATGGTACAGCGCATGGAATTCATTTAAAATGGCCCATTCATCCTCGTGATAGGCCAGGTGCAATGAACCCGTTGGAGCAGCCCAGAAATTTGCCTTTTCCGACAGCTCCAACCATATTTCCCTCGATTTTAAAGCTACGGGATAACTATCGGTAGGTTGACCAATGGGCCAAATCATGCCAAAATTTCTGATGGAAGCTCCCTGCGCTTGAGGATTCCTTTCAAAAAGGATAACTTTCTGTCCTTTTTTAGCTCTTCCCCAGGCTTGAGCCAGCCCAATAATTCCTCCGCCAACGATGGCGATATCAAAATGATCTTTGTTCATGTTAATCCACAGTTTCTAAGATTAAGAGAAGATTAATTCTTTCTGTAAAGGTAAATCTTTGTACTTTGACAAATAGAAATTAAATATTAAATATGGTAGCTTTGGTATTAATTTTTAAATAATTGGAAGATGACGAAAATAAAATTGATGGTTTTAGATATGGCTGGAACCACCGTCAGAGATAAAAATGAAGTGGAGGATTGTTTTTTAAAGGCGGCAAAGGAATCGAATTTAAAAACAACCCCCCAAAGGGTGAACGATTTGCAGGGAATCCCCAAATTGATTGTCATAAATACACTTTGGGAAGAATATCTGGGAAAAGATCATCCTGATTTTGCTGTCAATGTAGAAAAAACCTTTCAATCCTTCAAGGAAATTTTAGAAAACCACTATTTGACACAGCCAATTTTACCTGCGTTTAAAGCAGAAGAAACATTGCTTTGGCTTCGGAGTAAAGGGATAAAAATAGCGCTAACTACCGGTTTTTATAGAAAAGTAACAAATATCATTCTGAATAGATTAGGTTGGGACAAGCACCTGAATGAGGTGTATTTTAATTATACGGGAAATGCAATGATAGACCTTTCTTTGACTCCTGATGAAACAGGTGGGGTAGGCCGTCCTAACCCAGATATGATATTTAAGGCAATGGAAATATTCAACATCAAAGATCCGCAGGAAGTGGCAAATATTGGGGATACACCTTCGGATATATTGTCGGGAAATGCAGCTAAATGTCAATTTTCATTAGGCGTATTAAATGGTACCCATACCAAAGAATCGTTGGAAGAATACCCTAATCATGGTCTTTTACATTCCCTGGCTCAATTACCCGAGTTTTTGGAAGGCCACGAGGCAATTTTAAAATAGATTCGGGGAATGATTATTTAATGAAAAGTTAAAATAATAAGTCATGGAAACAAAAAATGATATCATTTCGGACATTTTGCAATTATTTAATGAGAAAGGACATTCTGAATACGGGGGAGAAGCAGTGACTCAGTTAGAGCACGCCTTGCAAACTGCCACTTTAGCACGGGAAAATAATGCGTCAGATCAACTAATAACGGCCGCTTTATTGCACGATATAGGACATTTGTTACATGATTTACCCAATGACGCTCCACTTAAGGGCATTGACGATGTGCATGAAAATAAAGCGGCTGTTTTTTTAAGAAAATATTTTCCAGAGACAGTAACGGAACCTGTTCGCTTGCATGTCATGGCAAAAAGGTATCTCTCTTCCACCGAAGAAACCTATTATTCCTTGTTAAGTGAACCCTCTAAACAAAGTTTAGTATTACAAGGTGGCTTAATGTCTTCAACTGAAGTAAGTTCCTTCGAACAAAATCCATATTTTTCTGATGCTGTTAAGTTGAGAAAATGGGATGATCAGGCCAAAGTACAAGAATTAACTACGGCACCGGTTGAAGATTTTGAAAAAAATATTGCGGTATCTCTTCGTTCTTACTTCTTAGAGGATAGCTTATGAGCTTATCGTCGCTAAGACCAGATATAATATATCGGCATCCTATATGGGCGATTTTGGCTGCTTTTGGCACTTATTTTTGTATGTATGGCTTTAGGAAACCCTACACAGCTGCTGATTTTGACGGTTATTTGCTTTGGGGAATTGGTTATAAAACAGTGTTAGTTTCCTCCCAAATCATTGGTTACGCTTTATCTAAATTCATTGGCATTAAAGTAATTTCCGAACTGGGGAATCAAAACAGGACTAAGATTCTTATTGGTTTTATCCTTTTTGCCCAACTTATGTTGGTAGGTTTTGGTCTGGTTCCACCGTCTTTTGGTATCATTTTCTTATTTCTCAACGGTTTACCCCTAGGCATGGTTTATGGCATTGTACAAAGTTATCTGGAGGGAAGGAAAATGACAGAAGCCCTCATTGCAGGTTTATGTATTAGCTTTATTTTAGCAGACGGGTTCACAAAAACAGTTGGAAGCTACTTACTTCAAACGGGAATTTCTCCTTTCTGGATGCCTGGTCTGGCTGGATTTTTGTTTATTATACCCACTATGTTTTTTATTTGGATGCTAACAAAGATTCCACCTCCGAGTCTGGAAGATGAAGCGCACCGGGTGAAACGAACGCCTTTGGCTGGTAAGGAAAGGGTTGTATTATTAAAGCGCTTTGGCTGGGGAATCTTTTTCATTGGTATTGCCTTCTTGCTTATTACCCTGCTAAGGAGTTTTAGGGCAGATTTTGCGCTGGAAATCTGGCAAGGATTAAATTATAAGGGAATTCCCTCCATTTTTATCTATTCGGAACTGTGGATAGCCTTAGGAATTATTTTATCCCATGCGCTCATCGTTTTAATTAAAAGCAATAAAAAGGCCTTTTTCTTCAGCTTGATATTATGTAACCTCGGGTTTTTACTCATCTTACTTGCCTTGTTCGCACAATGGCGGGGGATGGACGGATTTTGGTTTATGGTACTTTCAGGATTAGGGATTTATATACCTTACGTTACCATTCACACTACCGTTTTTGAACGCCTCATTGCCACTTTCAGGCAGGAGGGAAATATCGGGTTTTTTATGTACATCGTTGATAGTATGGGCTATATAGGCTATGTGTTTTTACTTTTCTCTAAAGAATTTATACCTAAAACATCGGTAATCATATATTTTAAGTATTGTCTGATTTTATTTTCAATTTTTGCTATTTTATTTTTAGTCTTGTCCATTATTTATTTCCGACGAAAATTAATAATTAGTTCACAAGAAGTTATTGTTTAATTAGTATTACCCTACCATATTTGCGCTGAAAATTGAGGAGTGTATCATTTAAAAATGAGTACACTCCTCTCTAATTTACTTTAACTAAAAACAAATTTATGCGTTTTTTTACACAAAAGTTTAAAAAAAGCAACTTATTGTCTGTATTTTTTATATGCAGCAGTATGTTATTTGCTTTAAATGGTTTTTCTCAAAAGACAGTTCAGGGAATCGTTTATGAGCAAGGTTCCGAATCTCCCATTATTGGCGCCAATGTATTGGTAAAGGGATCTTCTACAGGAACTGTAACCGATCTGGATGGAAAATTTTCAATTACTTTGAACCAGGGTGAAAACGCCTTGATTATTTCTTATGTTGGCTTTGCTGAAAAAGAAATAATGGTGGATGGTCAAACAACTATTCTTGTGTATCTGGAAGAGGCTGCTTTAGGTTTAACAGAAGTTACCGTTACCGCTTTGGGTATCACAAAAGAGAAGAAGAGGATTACTACCGCTATTCAAAGTGTTGATGGTTCTCAATTGGTTAAGGCCAGAGAACCTAACAATATTAACGGATTAGTTGGTAAGGTAGCTGGCTTGACAATTGGTACTTCGCCTGAGCTTCTGCGTCGTCCTAATGTTTTATTAAGAGGTAGTTCCGATCTGTTATACGTT